>CAMPBI010000024.1 GCA_946637545.1 uncultured Clostridia bacterium
ATTCATCAAACAAATCTGCCTTGATATATTATCATATAAAGGCAGATTTGTCAAAGGTTATTTACTTTTTCTTTTCGACAGGGTCGAGTTTGATTCTTTCGGGCGGCACCCAAAGGTGAATTCTGCCCGTATCGTTAAATGCTTTGAGCGTCATTACAGTTATCGGAACGATAAACATACCGAGGAAGCCGAACAGCTTTAGTCCGAAATAAAGTCCCATAAGTGTAACAATCGGGTGCACGCCAAGCGAATCGCCGACAATTTTTGGCTCGATATACTGGCGGATAACTGTTATTACAGCATAGATAACAATTATTCCGATTGCCTGCTTGTAGTTGCCCATAATCAACGAAATGAACGCCCACGGAATGAGAATACCGCCTGAGCCTGCAATAGGCATAATATCAAATATGGCAATCAGAACGGCAATGAAAACATAGTAATTGTTTTTCATTATTCCGAGCATTGACAAAATTGAAAAGCCGAGGAACAGCTCGCCAAAAGTGATGAACATAATCAAGCCGTATGCGCGAATCATTTTGAGAATCGTTTTGCTGAACACCTGCTTGATTTCAACAAGCAGATTCTTCTTATTTTCAGGGAGCTGCTGCTGAATAAAGCGAACAATTCTGTCATAATCCTTGGTAAAGAAAATCCAGGCAATGATTCCGATTACAACGCCTATCATAATTCCGGGAACGTTTTTCATAACAGACACAACGCCCGAAAGTCCCGAGGTCACTCCGGTTTTTACAGAGCTGAGGTCAAGCGCGCTTACGTCAAAATCTTCAATAAGCGGTGTGAAAAAGTTGTGAATTGACTCGCTTGCAGTCTTGTAAACCGAGTCGGGCAAAAACTTGATAATGTCAATAATATCCTTTTCAAGCGAGGTGAGGAAAGTGGGAATGTCGTTGAGCTGGTCAACAAAGTGCTTGACAATGTCCACAACCCTGCCCACCGCTGTGCCTAAAAGCAGACCAAGCGGAATAAGAATTACAAGAATTGACAGCACTACAAGAAGTATGCTCCAAAACGCGTGGTGCTTATGCTTTACCCGCTTTTCAATATATCTTAACGGCGTCTGAAGAAGCACCGCAAAGAAAAATGTGAGTATAAACGGTGCAGTCACCCAGAACAGATACTTGAAAAAAACATAAATTATTGCAAGAACTACAGCAATAAACATTAAATTGATTAAAAATTCTCTTCTCTTTTCAACCTTTGCTGTCATAACAGACTTCCTTTATTTTAGCGTTCAATAATATATTAATGCAATAATTAACAATATTCAAGAAAAATCTTTAAAATATTTGTTAATAATTAGAAAAAATAAAATAAAGACTTGTATTATCCTATATTAAGTGTTAAGATAGTGAAAGTGTTTACCACAGTAAAACAATTGTCCGTGGGTGGTGTACAGTTTGAAGGACTCAAAATACTATCTGATTGACTCGTCAATCCTGCCCGAAGTGTACAAAAAGGTTATGCTCGCAAAGAATTATATTCTTTCAAGCGAGGCGTCATCTGTATCGCAGGCAGTAAAAATGGCAGGCATTTCACGTTCTGCATATTATAAGTATAAGGACAAAATTTCAGAATATACGGGCGAGGCAGGAGGTGCTGTTACTGTCGGCGCAAAACTCCTTGACAACGCAGGCGTGTTAAGTTCCGTTATGAACGAGGTTTATCTTGCAGGAGCAAATGTGCTCAGCATTAATCAGCGCTCCCCTGTTAACGACATTGCCGATGTTTCAATCACTGTCAGTCTTGGCGACTCGTCAATCACCACAGAGGAAATGATACAAAAAATCAAAGAAGTCAGCGGCGTTAAATCCGCTGAAATCATCTGACCCGGGAGGAATATATGAAAGTTGCAGTTATGGGATACGGAACAGTTGGTTCCGGCGTTGTGGAGGTAATCGAAGCCCACAGCAATATTATCAAAAAACGCACAGGCGGCGACGCGCTTGAGGTTGCGCACATTCTTGATTTACGCGACTTCCCCGGCGACCCGCACGAAAAGCTGTTTACAAAGGATTTTAACGACATTCTTAACGACGACGAGGTAAAGGTTGTTGCCGAGACGATGGGCGGAGTTGAGCCCGCTTTCTCGTTCACAATGCAGCTGCTCAAGGCAGGCAAAAGCGTTGTGACATCAAACAAGGAGCTCGTTGCACAGAAGGGTCTTGAGCTGCTTAACACAGCAGAGGAAAGCGGCGCAAACTATCTGTTTGAGGCATCTGTCGGCGGCGGCATTCCGATTATCCGTCCGATGTCGCAGTGCCTTGCAGCAAACAACATTGAGGGTGTTGCAGGCATTTTAAACGGCACAACAAACTTTATCCTGACAAAAATGATTGAAGAGGATATGGATTTTGCCGACGCTCTCAAGCTGGCGCAGGACAACGGCTACGCCGAGAAAGACCCGACAGCCGATATTGAAGGCTTTGACGCCTGCCGCAAGGTATGTATTCTTGCCTCGCTTGCATTTGGCAAGCACGTTTATCCGAATCAGGTTGCAACCGAGGGTATCACCAAAATCACACTCGAGGACGTCGCTTACATCTCGTCCATCAAGGGTGTAATCAAGCTTCTCGGTCAGATTAAATACATCAGCGAGGACAAAATTGCTGCGTTTGTCAGCCCTGCAGTTGTTCAGCACGGCTCGCAGCTTGCATCTGTTAACGATGTTTTCAATGCAATTCTCGTTCGCGGCGACGCGGTTGGCGACGTATGCTTTTACGGTCCCGGTGCAGGCAAGCTGCCGACAGCGTCTGCAGTAGTTGCAGATATGGTTGACGCCGCAAAGCATATTCATCGCAAAAAGATTTTTGGCTGGGGCGAAGGCAGCGAAGATTATGTTGTTGACTACAAGTCTAACATCGAAATGCCGTTTTATGTTCGCGCAAAGGCTGACAAGGTTAAGGTTAAGACCGTTTTCGGCGAGGTTAAATTCCTGTCGCGCATCGGTCAGCCGTCAAACGAGGTTGCTTTCATCACCGACAAGATGACCGAAAACGCCCTCGAAAACAAGCTTGCAGGCTTTGAAGTAATCAACACAATCAAGGTAACAAACTATTAATAGTATCAGATAACAGGAGGAACGAATTATGGCTTTAATCGTTCAGAAGTTCGGCGGTTCATCCGTGGCAAACGCCGAACGAGTAATGAATGTGGCGAAAATTGTAAGCGACACATACAGAAAAGGCAACGATGTTGTTGTGGTTGTGTCTGCACAGGGCGACACAACAGACGATTTGATTGCCAAGGCAGAGGAAATTAACCCCTCTGCTCCAAAGCGTGAAATGGACCAGCTTCTTGCTGCAGGTGAGGAAATTTCTATTTCGCTGCTCGCTATGGCGATTGAAAAACTCGGCTGTCCTGCAATAAGCCTTCTTGGCTGGCAGGCAGGGTTTAACACAAATTCAGTTTACAGTGCAGCCCGCATCAAAAACATCAGACCAAACAGACTTCAGGCAGAACTTGCAAAGCACAATATTGTTGTGGTTGCAGGATTCCAGGGTATCAACAGATACGACGATGTCACGACGCTCGGCAGAGGCGGTTCGGACACATCGGCAGTTGCAATTGCAGCAGCACTGCACGCCGACAAATGTCAGATTTTCACCGACGTTGAAGGCGTTTACACCGCTGACCCGCGCAAGGTTGAAGGCGCGCAGAAGCTCAAGGAAATTACCTATGACGAAATGCTTGAGCTCGCAACACTCGGCGCACAGGTACTCAATAACCGCAGCGTAGAAATGGCAAAGAAATATTCAGTAGAACTTGAAGTTTTATCATCGCTCAACCCGATACCGGGAACTATTGTTAAGGAGGCAACAAAAATGGAAAAGATGTTAATTCGCGGCGTTACAAAGGATAAGGATGTGGCACTTGTTTCGGTACTCGGCGTACAGGACAATCCGGGCGTTGCGTTCAAATTATTCTCAAAGCTTTCACAGAAAAATATCAACGTTGATATTATTCTTCAGTCCTTTGGCAGAAACAACACAAAGGACATCGTATTCACAGTAACAAAGGACAACGGTCCTGTTGCAGTTGAACTGCTCAGCGACCTCCCTGCTCTTGACGGCGCAAAATTTGTTTGCGACACCGATGTGGCAAAGGTTTCAATCGTCGGCGCAGGTATGGAGTCACACCCGGGCACAGCGTCAAAGATGTTTGAGGCGCTCTACGAAAGAGGAATCAATATCAAGATGATTTCAACAAGCGAAATCAAAATTTCGGTAATCATCGACGCAGAGGATGCGGACAGAGCTGTTTCGGCAGTACACAATGCATTCATCCCGAACGACTAATAAATTTTAAAGTTAAAGGCTGAAGGAAAAATCCTTCAGCCTTTTTAATATGACAAGTCTGTTTTAATAAAATATACCGAAAAAGAATTTGCAAAAAATTTCGGTCACCATTTATTTTGTCCATTTCCACTGTGACGAGGGCAGCTCGTCAAGCGTGATAACATAGTCGCTGCTGTAAAGCGCAGACAGCGCGTCAGCAGTGTTGTCCTCGGTCAGATATGTGGTGTGCCAGGTCATAAACCAGCTCCATCCGACATCTTTAAGCTCTTGTGCAGTGGGATTTGCCCCGCACTCGTGCAAACAAACCGGTTTGCCCGTGCCAAGAGAATTAATCCGGTCAAAAAGCACCTGCTGTCCGCCGCCACTGTAACTGTCAGCGCCGACAATGTCGCAATAGTCGTTTCCGGGATACCACGCCCTGCAATCCCACTCTTCGTTTTCGCAGTTATGCGAATAGCCAAGCACCCAGATAAGATTGTTAAGTTTCCAGTGCTGCGTGTATCGTTGGTACATAAGCTTCCAAAGCGCCTTAAAGCAGGTGGTGTTGTTTTTACCCCACCAGAACCATCCGCCGTCGAACTCGTGAAACGGACGCCAGATTACAGTGACACCCTGCTCCTGCAGTTCAAGGAGCGCCTTTGCCGCCTTGTCCATACCGTCAAGTAACGCTTTGTTTTCGGGCGTATTTGGAGTTAACGCAAGAGTCCAGTTGTCAAAACTGTCGTTCATTGCATCGTTCCACTCTCCGCAGAAATCGCTGCCTGTGTGCCAGCAGATTGTAACAAGTCCGCCCTTATTCCACCATTCGAGCGCACGCTTGTTGACGCCGTCAAAATCGTCGTTCATATAGTCAAAGCCTCTCATCGCAGGGAGCTTTTGCGTGCAGCTACTGATGTAATTCATCTCGTGCTCGGTGTAATCAGGCTCAACCCAGTACGACTCCTGCTGTGCGCTGATTGCCGCTTTGCCATAAACGCTGTTGATGTAGTTATACACCTGCTGCGTGCGGTAGTTTGAAGCGGGATTTGACAGCGCATATTCCCTGCTCCACTTTGCATAGAACACCTTGTTGCCTTTTGTGCCCTTTGTAATCTTTGTGACGCGCGTGGTATACTTGTCCGACGTGAACCAGCCGTCAAAGGTATAGCCCTTTTTCGTAGGGAATTTAAGGCTGAAGGTTGCTGTGGACGATGTAAAACCAGTCCTCTGCCCTGCCGCCTGCGTTCCGCCGTTAAGCTTGTAGGTTAGCGAATAATACGTGAGCGCATTTTTGCCTGCCGACCACTTGCCGTACTTTTTCTTTTTGCCGTCGTTCTTGTAGGCGCGCACCTGAAAATAGTAGCGCTTACCTGCCGAGAGTCCGGTCACAGCTTTGGAAACGCCTTTCAGAGTATAACTCTTCGGCTTTGTCATTTTTGAATTCATCGAGCATCGCAGCTGATAGCCTGCTGCGCCCTTGACCTTTTTCCACTTAACAGTGATTTTTGCGCAGGAATTAGCCGCAACTGACGATATTGCGGCGCGCGACGGTGCTGTTACAGCATATGCGCTTAATGATGAAAACGATGATAATATTATTATCGCCGCAATAAATGCGGCGATTATTCTTTTGCGCTTTTTCACGATTCTTTGATATAAGTCGGCGCAGTTTTTGGTGACTTACCCTTAATAACATTGTGGTAGTACGCATATGTCATCGGTGTGTCATCAGAAAGCACCTCTGCACCCGTTACTTCACCGAGAAATACGGTATGGGTTTCGGTTTCCATCGTGTTGATTACCTTGCAGGTGATGTGCGCAATGCTGCCGTCAACAACGGGAAGAAAGCTTTTCACCTCGGGCGTTTCGGCAAACTTGTCAAAATCTCTGCCGCTGCGAAATCCGAAGGTGCCGATGATAAGCGGCTTTGAATTTTCGCCAAGGACATTGATTGCAAACATTTTCGACTTTTTGATGCACTCGTTAGTAAAGTTATCGTGATTTATGCTTACGGCAATTGTTGCCGGCTCTGAAGTAATCTGCATAGCAGAATTAGCGGTGCAGCCCGTCGGCTTGCCGCCGTCTGCCCATGATGTCACAACATATACGCCGTAGGACATTTTTGTGAAAGCCATAAAATCCATAAAACTCACTCCGTTAATTAAACATTTTTAATGATTTCATCTGCGAGCTCCTCGAGCTCTTTGATGTTCTGCTCGGTAACTCTTGTTTTGATTGAAACGGTTTTGTCGAGAATATTGATATTTGCCATCTGTTCAAACTCCGCACGCATCGTCTTGAGTGCTGACGGTGCCCATGAGGTATTCTCTACAAGAGCTACGGTGCGGTTCTGGAAGGTTTTTGTCTTGAGATGATGAAGATAATCTGCCATCGGTGCAAAAACGCCTGCATCGTAGCTTGACGCCATACAGAGCAGCACGCTGTGACGGAAACCGTCCTCAACACATTCTGCCATATCTTCGCGGCAGAGGTCTGCCATTGCAACTCTCGGGCATCCCTTTGCCTCAAGGATTTCCTTCATTTTGTGAGCAGCCTCAAGTGTGTTGCCGTGAATTGATGCACAAGCAATGAACACGCCTCTGTCCTCGGGCTCATACTTTGACCAAGTATCGTAAAGCTTTACAACCTCGGGGATGGTATCGGTGAGCACCGGACCGTGAAGCGGACAGATTGTCTGAATATCGAGTTTGCAAGCTTTTGCAAGGAGCATCTGCACCTGCTTGCCGTATTTGCCTACTATGTTGAAATAATATCTTCTTGCCTCGCAGCTCCAGCCCTCGTCTGCGTCGATTGTACCAAATTTGCCAAAGGCGTCTGCTGAAAACAGCGCCCTGTCCTTGCTGTCGTAAGACACCATAACCTCAGGCCAGTGCACCATCGGCGCCATCATAAACGTGAGTGTGTGCTCGCCAAGCTCCAGCGTGTCATTCTCTTTAACTGCAACAACTCTTTCAGCGTCAACATCGCAGAACTGCGGCAGCATACGCTGCGCGGATGCTGAAAGAACGATTTTCATTTTTGGATACTTTTCTGCCGCTGCCTGAATGCTGTACGAGTGGTCAGGCTCAAGGTGGTGAACAATCAGATAATCGGGCGTTCTGCCACCGAGTTCGCTCTCGAGATTTTCAAGCCATCTATCAACAGCGATTTTGTCAACGCCGTCGCACACTGCAACCTTGTCGTCAAGAATAAGATATGAATTGTACGCCATACCGTTTTCAAGCATATATTGCGACTCGAAAAGCTCGATGTCGTAGTCGTTAACACCGACATATTTAATTGTGTCAGAAATTTTTACATCTTTGATATTCATTTTATATCTCCTTTAAATTTATAATTTTATTTTACAATAATTCGTGTATTATTGCAACATATTTGATTAATTAATAATAATATGTTATTATATAAGCGGTGATAAGATGGAAACTATTTATAACGTACTTGGAAAATTCAGATTTGACGGCGATTTGATTTCGTGCAAGGAATTTGGCTCGGGTCATATCAACAAAACTTATATTGCAAAATACGACTGTGGCGGAAAGGTGCAGCGCTATGTTGTACAAAAGGTTAACGGCGCAGTGTTCAGAAATATTGACGCGCTGATGGAAAACGTTTTTGCCGTTACCTCGTACCTGCGAAAAGTGATTGAGCAAAACGGCGGCGACCCTGACCGTGAAACATTGCATTACATAAAAACACGAGACGGTGAAAAGTATTACAAGGGTACTGACGGGTCATTTTACCGCGCATATATTTTTGTTCAAAACAGCATTAGTTACGACAAGGCGGAAACGCCCGAGCTATTTGGTGCAAGCGGCGTTGCGTTTGGCAGATTTCAAAAAATGCTCGGCGGCTTTGATTCGGAAAAGCTCTTTGTCACAATCCCGAATTTTCACAACACAATCTGGCGATACGAAAATGAGTTTTTGCCTGCTCTCAAGCTTGATGTTAAGGACAGAGCGCAGAGCTGCAGCGACGAAATTGAGTATATCAAAAGCTGTCGCAACGAAATGAGCCGAATTGAAGAGCTTGTAAAATCCGGCGATATTCCGCTTCGCGTTACCCACAACGACACAAAGCTTAACAACGTTATGTTTGACAAGGACACAAACGAGTGCGTGTGTGTAATCGACCTTGACACCGTTATGCCGGGTGTGGCGCTGTTTGACTTTGCAGACGCAATCCGTTTCGGCGCGAGCACTGCTGCCGAGGACGAGGCGGACCTTTCAAAAGTTTCGCTGAATCTGGAGTATTTTGAGGCTTACGCAAAAGGCTTTCTCGGCGAGGCAGGCGAAATACTGAACGACTGCGAAAAAGCAAATCTCGCCTTTGCGTCAAAGCTCATTACGCTTGAGCTCGGTATGCGATTCCTTACAGACTATTTGAGCGGCGACGTTTACTTCAAAACAAACTATCCCGAGCACAATTTAATAAGAGCAAAAAATCAGCTTGCTCTCGCAAAGGATATGGAAAGCAAGCTTGATAAAATGAATCAGATTGTTACTGAATGTTAAAGAAAAGCCTTCCGGAAGGAACAACCCTTCAGGAAGGCATTTTTTATTCGCTTCGAAGTGCATCGATGGGGCTGAGCTTTGCAGCCTTTCGTGCAGGGTAGATGCCGAAGAACAGACCTACGCCGCTTGAGAAAAGCAGTGCAAGAAGAATCAGCCAAACGCTAATCTTTGGCGTTATGTCTATAATTGCACACGCTCCAAACGCGCCCGCGACTCCAAGCAGCACGCCGATTAATCCGCCGATAAGGCAAAGGATAACGGACTCTGTCAGGAACTGCATTGTGATTACGCCTGTTTTTGCGCCAAGGGATTTTCTGATACCGATTTCCCTTGTACGCTCTGTAACGGATACAAGCATAATGTTCATTACGCCGATACCGCCGACAAGGAGCGATATAGCGCCGACGCCTGCAATAAAGATTGTAAGCACCTTCATTACTATGTCAACAATTTCGATATATGTCGCCATATTCTGTGCGGTGTACATACCGTTTTCATAGTTGCTGTGCGCCGCTTTAAGATAGTTTACTGTTGCGTTGCCGACTGCGTCGTAGTCAGCGCCTTCCTTTGCGATTACAAACACGCTGCTTAAATTTTCGCCGCTGCCCGTAATCTGTGTAAGCGTTGTACACGGCATAAACAGAGCGATAACAGGCTTGTCGGAGCCCGACTTGAACATATTTGCCATACCGCCCGAGCCACCGAGCGAATTTGCCATTGAGTCAACGTTTGCAACGCCGCAAACCTTGATTTTCATTGACTTGCCGCTTGATGTAACTGTTACGGATTCGCCCGTAACGTCAGCGTAGCCGTACACACTCTTTGCAGATTCTATGCCCATTACGGCAATAGGTGCGTTTGCGTCATATTCCTCATCAGTGAAGAATCTGCCGTAGTCGCATGTATTTGTCATAGCAAACTGAACGTCGCTGTTAACGCCAATCATCATAACCGTGGCGTCGGTTGCAGTTTTGTCAATCGTTGCTCTGCCAAAGCCCATAAGCATAGGCGAGCAGCGCTCAACATCCTTAACCTTCTTTTTAATGTTTGCCACGTCGTCAAGCGTGATATAATCGTTGTCCGTTGCCTGCGTTTCATCAACGCTGACAAGCACGGCGTTTGAACCCATATCCTGGATAAGACCTACGATATAGTCACGAACGCCCGTACCTGCACCGACAATCATAATTACCGAAGTAATACCGATTATGATACCAAGCATTGTAAGAAGGGAGCGCATCCAGTTCGCCTTTATACACTTTATGGCAATTTTTAGGCTTTCTGAAATATTCAAAACTTTTCCCTCTTACTTAACTTTAACTTTAAAGGTGTCTTCTTCATAATCCTGACCGGGTGTTGAAACAATCTTGTCGCCAATCTTGAGTCCGCTGACAATTTCGTATGCATAGTCAGAATGTGCGCCGACCTCAATCTTTGTTTTTGTAACAGTTTCGTCCTCTTCGTTGTAAAGATAAACATAAGAGCCGTCTTTTTCAAGAACAATTGATTCAATCGGAACTGTCGGAACGCCTGTATATGAGCCGGTGTTGATTTCAACACTTGCTTCAAAGCCTGCAATAATATTTTCGTCCGGGTTATCAACAGTTACTGTGCACTGAACGCCCGCACCCTTTTCGGTAAGCGAGGAAAGTCCGCTGATTCCTGCCATCGAGCCGACAGAATCGAGTACAGAGCTGCTTGACGAGCCTGTGGCAGTCGGTGCGATAGTAGCAATTTCACCTGTATACTGTCCGTAAGCCGTTGAAATGTTTGCCTTCATTCCCTGCGACACCTTGTGAACATCGTATTCGCCGAGCGAGATTGTTACAACAAGCTTGTCAAGATTTTCAATCTTGATTCCGGCTTGCAGTGCCGTTGTCTGCTGACCGGGCTCAATTGAGCATTCGGTAACAACGCCGTTAATTGTTGATTCCCAGCCTGCAGAAAGCTGCTGCTGTGATTTTTTAAGGGTATCAAGTGCACTCTTTGTGCTCTTCATAGCCTGTTTTTGTGCGTTGAGTGTTGCAGTGCTTGCGCCGAGTGAGAAAACCTCGCGCTGTGCGTAAAGAGCAGAAAGCTGAAGCTCGGTGCTTGCATATGTTACGTTATCGCTGGTTGCGATTGCCTCGCCGATGCCTTCCCAGTCGACTGACTTAACTGCCTCTTCTACCATATCAACAGCAACGCCGCTGTCAACAATGAGCTTTGTTTCGTCGATAAGACCTTCCTTGATTGCTTCGCTCATTGCTTTGCCGGCAGCCTCTGCGATTGCGTCAGGTGAATATGTGCCCTTGTCGAGCTCTTCGGCAATTCTGTTCATTACCTGGCGTGTAATTTCGTTTGTCGTGGTAATGTCGTCACTGAGCTTTGAAATAGTTTCTGCAAGATCTTCAAGCGCTTTTACAGCTTCTTCAAGGTCGCTTGCGATGTCGCCCGTATTGCCCGGAAGAATCGGGTCGCCTTTCTTGGCTGCAGAGCCGCTTGCTTTTGTGCTCTTGCCCGATTTTTTGCCCGACGCCTTTTTGTTTGTTTGCTTTTCAAGCTTTTTAAGCTGCTTTTCGAGCGGCTTGATTTTTTTGTTAACCTCGTTGAGCTTTTTCTGATTTTCTGCCTGGTTCTTTGAGGCTGCGTTGTATGCGCTGCTGGCGTCGTTATAACTTGCCTGCAAAGATGCAATCTGTCCGTCAAGTTCTTCGGTAGAAAAGGTTGCGAGCTTGTCGCCCTTCTTTACGGTATCGCCAACCTTGACAAACACATCCTTGCACTGTGCAACCGTGCCGACCTTGTATTCCTTTACAACGCCCGACGAAACGGTGCCCGTTGCGTTGATGCTCTCGTTAATGTCATCTGACGCAATCTCCGTAAGCGAAACCTGAACGGTTTTTTTGCTGTTTGAAATAGCAAAAACAGAGCCTGCAATAAGAGCAATTACAAGCACGATACATATGGGAATTATAATTTTTTTCTTGTTGCTTTTTTTGATAGTAGCCATATCATCAACCTCTTTCGGAAGACTCTTTATATATTATAATAATACAACTTAAGTATAATTGCTATTTGTATAATTGTCAACAACTTTTTGTATTGATTATTTCTTGAGTGCATCAAGTGCGCGTTTGCCGATGTCCTTTCTGAAGTGTGCGCCGTCAAAACTGATTTTTGCGACTGCACTGTACGACTTTGACAGCGCGTCCTCAAGGTTGATGCCAAGAGCCGTTACACCGAGCACTCTGCCGCCTGATGTGACAAGCTTGCCGTCTTTGACTGCAGTGCCTGCGTGGTAAACGGTAACGCCGTCAAGCTGACCGTCAGTGAGCCCTGTGATTTCGATTCCTTTCGGATATGATTTAGGGTATCCGCCCGACGCCATAATAACGCAGGTGCACGCGTCGTCGCTCCACTCGATATTGAGGTCTGACAGCGTTTCGTTATTAATCGCCTCAAAAATATCAACAATATCGGTTTTGAGCCGCGGAAGAACAACCTGTGTTTCGGGGTCGCCGAAACGGCAGTTATACTCAATTACTTTGGGTCCCTTCGGTGTAATCATAAGCCCGAAATAAAGGCAGCCCTTGAAGGTTCTTCCCTCCGTATTCATAGCCTTGATTGTGGGAATAAATATTTTTTCCATACACTCTGCGGCAACCTCGTCGGTGTAGTACGGGTTTGGCGACACCGTACCCATACCGCCTGTGTTGAGTCCCCTGTCACCGTCGAGCGCACGCTTGTGGTCCATTGACGACACCATCGGCTTTACGCACTTGCCGTCTGTAAAAGCAAGCACCGAAACCTCGGGTCCTGTGAGGAATTCTTCAACTACAATATTATTGCCGCTTTCGCCGAACACCTTGTCCTCCATAATCTCGCGAACGCCTGCAATGGCGTCGTCAAGATTTTCGGGGATAAGAACACCCTTTCCGAGCGCAAGTCCGTCAGCCTTGATGACTGTGGGAAATTCGTTTTTTTCGGTAATGTAATCAATCGCCTTTTGGGCGTCGTCAAACACCTTGTATTCAGCAGTCGGAATGCCGTATTTGAGCATAAGATTTTTTGAAAAAACCTTTGAGCCTTCGATAATCGCGGCTGCTGCGTTTGGTCCGAAGGTGGCAAAGCCCTCACGGTTAAGTGCGTCGACCATACCGAGTACAAGCGGGTCGTCAGGTGCAACAACAACGAGGTCTGCGCTGATTTTCTTTGCAAGCGCAACAACGCCGTCGATGTCACAAGCGCCAACATCAAAGCACTCTGCATCGTACGAAATGCCGCCGTTTCCGGGCGTGCAGGCAATGTAATCCACCCTCGGCGATTCTTTAATTTTTCTTATAAGAGCGTGTTCTCTGCCGCCGCTGCCTATGACTAATACTCTCATAGTTTTTCTCCGTTACTGATTTTTGTTTATTATTCTTGTCTGCTCCTCGCCTGTTTCGAGATTGATGAAACGGGTGAAAAGCGACACCTTGTTGTCCTCGTTGAGATTACTCCATACCGTATTTGTAAACTCGTCAATATCGCCGTCGATTTCAACAGGAGTAGGCTCGCCCTCAAATGACGGAATCGGATTACCGTCGCATTTGTAGGTGTGCAGAAAATGTCCGAGACCTGCGTGTGCAGGATATTCATAAAAATATCTTACGCACTCGGGCATACCCATATTTGACTTGAGGATTGACATATTATAGTCGCCATTCGGCTTTACAACAGCCGAGATTCTCGGCGTGTAATTAGGTGCGTCGTCCTCGTACTCACGGGTGAGAAGAGCGTGACGGTAACAGTGTCCGTCCTTCATAAAATCATAAATTGTATCTGTCTGGTCACCGTTTGTGACAATCGTTTTGCCGTCGAGTTTAAGAACGGGGTTATAGATAATAAGATGCGGGTCCTCCATCTTGCTTTCGTCAAAAGCCTTTGTACGAATCCCGCCGCGGTCATTTTCTTCAAAAATTCTGTTGCGCGAGTTTACGCTTCTGCCCATAATAAAGTAAGCAATAACAGCGTTTTTGCCGTCCTTGCTTTTGCCGATAACAATACCTCTGCCGGGGTATGTGTTTGTGTTTAGTTCAGTTGCAAGTGATTTAACTTCCATATCTTTCTCCTATAAAATTTCGGTTTTGTTTCCGTTTATCTTTATTCTTCCTTCGCAGAAAAGTGACACTGCTTTGGGCAGGATTTCCCACTCCGCCTGGCGCATAACGCGGTACTGAAGAATATCCTCGTTGTCGCCCTGCTCAACGGGTACTGCCTTTTGCAGTATTATTGCGCCGCCGTCAGTGATTTCATTCACAAAATGGGCAGTTGCACCCGTAACCTTTACGCCGCTTTCAAGCACGGCGGTATGTACCCTTTTGCCGTAAAAGCCGTCGCCGCAGAACAGCGGAATAAGGCTTGGATGAATATTGATAATTCTGTTTTTGTAAGTGGTTACAAGCTCTTCACCGAGAATTGACAAAAAGCCTGCAAGAACAATGAGGTCGATATTTTTGCCCTCCAGCGCCTTCAGAACAGCTTTGTCGTACTCCTCTTTTGAGGCGTAGCTCTTTCTGTTGACAACGGTGCTTTCAATGCCTGCCTTTTTCGCTCTTTCAAGCGCATAAGCACCGTCGTTTGACGCAAGCACAAAAGTGATTTTGCCGTTTTTGATTTCGCCCCTGTCCTGCGCGTCAATCAGCGCCTGAAGGTTTGTTCCGCCGCCCGAAACAAACACAGCAATATTCATCATACGAGCTCAACTCCCTTTTCGCCGTTTTTGATTTCGCCGATAACTGCTGCCTGCTCGCCGCAGGAGGTAAGAATACGGACAGCCTCGTCCGCCTTGTCACTGTCGACTGCGATTACAAGACCGGTGCCCATATTAAAGGTGTTGTACATATCGTGCTCGTTGATGCCGCCTACCTTCTGAATAAGGTCAAAAATCGGCTTTTTGTGGCACTTGTTCTTTTCAATAACGGCAAGTGTATCGTCGTTTAACATACGGGGAACGTTTTCATAAAATCCGCCGCCGGTAATATGTGAAATTGCATTAACGCGAACGCTGTCCATAAGTGCAAGAAGGGGTTTTACATATATTCTTGTGGGCGTGATGAGCTCCTCGCCAAGAGTTGTACCGAGTTCGTCATATTTTACGCCGATAGTTTTTTCACTAATATCAAAGACCTTGCGAACGAGCGAAAAGCCGTTTGAGTGAACGCCCGACGACGCAACGCCGATTAACGCGTCGCCCGCCTTGAGATGCTCGCCCGAAACAAGCTTGTCCTTTTCACCGATACCAACGGTAAAGCCTGCAAGGTCGTATTCGTCAAGTGGCATAAGTCCCGGATGCTCAGCAGTTTCACCGCCGACAAGCGCACAGCCCGACTGAACGCAGCCTTCGGCTACGCCCTTGACAATCTGTTCAATTTTTTCAGGGTAGTTTTTGCCGCAAGCAATATAATCAAGGAAAAAAAGTGGCTTTGCGCCGCTGCATGCAACATCGTTAACACACATAGCAACGCAATCAATTCCGATTGTGTCGTGCTTGTCCATAAGAAAAGCAAGCTTGATTTTTGTTCCGACTCCGTCAGTGCCCGAAACAAGAACGGGGTTTTTATACTCGTTCCACGGAAGCTCAAACATACCGCCAAAACCGCCGATTCCGCCGATAACTCCCGGGATTGTGGTGCGCTTTACATGAGATTTGATGAGTTCAACAGATTCGTAACCTGCTGTAACATCAACACCTGCTGCCGCATAGCTGTCGCTGTAACTTTTTTCCATAGCTTTGTCCTCCGCTTTTACAGTTCTTTAAGTTTTTCCTGAAGAGCCTTATCCTTTTCTTCAACCTGCTTTGCCATTTCGGCACGCATATCAATGAGCTTCTGCTCAAGTGAATCGTCGCCTACTGCGAGAATCTCCGCCGCAAGGAGAGCCGCATTTTTTGCAGCGTTCACGCCGACTGTGGCAACGGGAATACCGGGCGGCATCATAACTGTGGCGAGCATTGCGTCCATACCGTCAAGTACCTTCGCAGAGCAAGGAATGCCGATAACAGGCAGCGTTGTTGACGCCGCAAGAACACCGCCGAGGTGTGCAGCCATACCTGCTGCAGCGATGATTACGCCAAAGCCGTTATTAATCGCGTTTTTTGAAAAGTCGTGCGCCGCCTCGGGTGTACGGTGTGCCGACATTACTCTTACCTCGGTTTCAATTCCAAGGTCGCCGAGCGTTTTGATTGCAGGGGTAACGATTGGCAAATCGCTGTCCGAGCCCATAATAATAGCAACTTTTTTCATATCTGTTCTCCTAAAATAATTTTAAATATTATACTGTATTTAAATACCTAATTCAAGGCGTAAGACGTAAAAATTACATAAAGTTCACAGCATATCTGAAATAGTCGTGTCCGAGTTCATCGTAAAGCTCGGTTTTGAATTTTGCAAGGTCGCGTCCGTTGATGTATCCGTCGCCGTTGAGGTCGTATGCAGGAAGCGCAACGACACCGAATTCAGCGTCATCGCCCTCGTTTACAGTCAGCACCTCGGTGTCGCAGTAAGGGCTTGTTATTTTGACCTCGCCGCTTAAAAAGGTTCTGAAATAAAAGTAACCGTTTTCATCGGTGTGATATGTGTTTCCGCGGAATTCTACTGTAACATTGTCAAGCGGAATATCCTCGCTGTAGCTGCCGTCGGTGTCGGTCATCAGCATACAGCGTCCGCTGACGGTAACTGCCGGCGACGGCACAAAATCGGATTTATAAGTGTCTTTGCAAAGTATACAGGTGTGCAGAGTGTAGCCGTCCTCATATGCAGTGTAAGGCACAACAGTTGATTCATATTCGTGGTTTACATAAACGGGAAACGTTCCCGTAACGTCGCCGATAGCAACAGTTTCACTGTTTTCGCCGCAGGTAAATGTCTGCTGCGACTGCGTATCTGCAATTCTTATTTGCCTGTTGTCAAAGTAGCCTGCCGTGTAGAATACTTTGTCAGAATAACCGCCATCAAAATTTATATCGAGCACAAAGTCGGAAATTGAACTGTCGGTCACAGGAAAATATGCAGTAGTGCTTGAGCGAAAGCCGTCAGAGGCATTAAAGGTAAGTGAGCCGCAAATGTCAAACGACTCGATACTATCCGGATAAATCACCAGCGTTGCCGCGCCCTCCGAGTGCATTGACATCACTTTGAAGGTGTACTCCGTCCCCTGCTCAAGCTGTGCTGTTATGCAAAAATTTCTGTCGTCAGAGCTGATGTCGTCATTTTCCGAAAGCAGATTATCGCCGTTATAAAGCTGTGCTTTTACATCACATTCTCCGCGAGAATAAAAGTTATATTTTGCTGAAAACGCAGGCGTAAATGTAAAGGCATATACCTTGTCAAGCGTATTCTCGTCAAACGCCGCAGTGTTTTGAACTCCGAGTGAAAGCGGATATTTTTCATCCAGAATTGTATAATCAACACTGTTAGCCACCGCGTAAATGTGGGCGTTTGATGAGTCATATACGTTCATTTTCGCGCCGCTGACAGCACCGTCACTACCAAATGCGTAAACGTTTTTACCAAATGTCGCTCTGCTCGGGAAACTGATTTCAAGAAGCGAGGGGCAGTTGTAAAAAGCATATGAGCTCAACTTTACCGAGGATGTCATATCCTCGAAAATCACTGATTGCAATGCATTGCACCTGTCAAACGCATACGTTCCGATTGTCTTTACGCTGTACGGAATCGCTATGCTTTCAAGCGAACTGCAAAGCAGAAATGCGTTTGAGCCAATGGAGGTCAGCGTATCGGGCAGAATAATATCCGTCAGTGAGGTGCACTCGTCAAAGGCGTTCGCGCCTATGCTTGTCAGCCCGAAAGGAAGAACAGTATTTTGAATGTCGGTTGATGTAAAAGCGTACCTGCCGATTGTTTTAAGTGTATTTGGTAGTGTAAAGTTGTTCGCCTTTACACTAAAAAAGCAATAGTTGCCTATCGCGGTGATGCCATCTTCAACAACAACGCTTTCAATGCTGCCGTCCGAACGCCAGTCGTACCAAGGCTGCGAGCTAGCGTTATTTTTCATATCGGGAATCGCGCCGCTTCCGCTGATTGTCAGCGTTTTGGTCGCCGCGGTGTATTCATAGTAAGTGTTTGATGTGCCAAGCTGTGTTTTTGAAATATCATCAGACTGCTCGGCATTTGCATAAAAAGAAAAGGACGCAGAGAAAATCAAAACAAACGCAAGCAAAATGCAAAGCTGTTTTTTCATTTCATCACATCCTTTTAAAGATTTAATATATTATACCATATATTATTACAAAATACAAATTATAAAAGCACTGCAAAACGCAGTGCTTTTAATTAGCATTTAAACAAGCTCAATAATGCACATCTCGGCAGCGTCGCCGCGACGAGGGCCTGTTTTGATTATACGAGTGTAACCACCGTTTCTGTCCTCATATTTGGGAGCGATTTCATCAAAAAGTTTCTTAACAGTGTCTTCCTTAGTAACATAAGCGAGCACCTGTCTTCTTGAATGAAGGGTATCGTTCTTGCCGAGAGTAATCATTCTCT
>CAMPBI010000025.1 GCA_946637545.1 uncultured Clostridia bacterium
AAGAGAGGGGTGACAAAATGACCGAAAAAGAACTTCGCCGCAAGGCGATGGCACTGCCGCTGAATCCCGGCGTGTACATTATGAAAAACAAGGATAAAAAGATAATTTACATCGGCAAGGCGAAGGCTCTTAAAAACAGGGTTTCGTCTTATTTCGGCAGTCACTCCAATCATTCGCTCAAGGTCATCCGTATGGTCGAAAATGTCGACGACTTTGACTATATTCTGTGCGACACGGAGTTTGAGGCGCTCGTCCTCGAGTGCTCGCTCATCAAGCAGCATATGCCAAAGTACAATATTCTGCTCAAGGATGACAAGGGGTACAACTATATCAAGGTCACCAAAGAGGAGTTTCCGCGCATCAGGGAATGCTATCGTATGGACGATGAAAACGCGACGTATATCGGTCCGTTTATTTCAAACTTTTCCGTTAAAAAAGCGGTTGAGGAAACGCTCAAGATTTTCAAACTCCCGTCCTGCAACAAGCGCTTTCCCCGCGATTACGGCAAGTCGCGACCCTGCCTCAACGGATTTATGGGGCTTTGCTCCGCGCCGTGCAACGCAGGGATAACCAAAGAGGAATACGTTCAGAATGTGAACGACGCCGTGGCGTTTTTAAAGGGCGGCAGCGCAAAGGCTGTAAAGGATATGACGGCGCAGATGCAGGAGTATTCCGAAAATCTTGAATTTGAAAAAGCGGCAAAGCTGCGCGACAGAATCAAGGCAATCAAAAACCTTGAGGAAAAGCAAAAGGTTGTTTCAATCAATGTTCCCGAGGAGGATGTTTTCGCCCTCGTGAACTCTAACAAAAAGGCGTGCTTTGATGTTTTGCGTTTTAAAAACGGCAGACTTTACGACACGGAGCACTGGCTGATTGACAGTGTGGACAATCTGCCCGAGGCGCGTTTTGAACTTATTGAACGCTACTACGCAATGCGCGATTATATCCCGTCGCGAATCGCGGTTGACGGCGAAATCGCCGAGGAGGAGCTGCTGCATCAGCACCTTGAAAGTCTGCGCGGCAAAAAGCTCGAAATCCTGCATCCGCAAAAGGGCGAGCATCTGTCAATTGTAAATATGTGCATCAAAAATGCAAATGAGCATCTTGCACAGAACCAGGGCAGGCTTGGAAGAGAAATGGCGGCGCTCGAGGAGCTTGCGGGGCTGCTTGGACTGCCAAAGCCGCCGGAATATATTGAAAGCTACGATATATCGCACACCTTCGGCGCTGACAACGTCGCAGGTATGGTCGTTTTTCACAACGGCAGACCGATGAAAAAAGCGTACAAACGCTTTGCGATAAAAGGCTTTGACGGGCAAAACGATGTTGGCTCAATGAACGAGGTGCTCACCCGCAGATTCAGACATTATTACGAGGACGGCGAGGACAGCACTTTCAAAATCAAGCCCGACCTTATTCTTCTTGACGGCGGTCAGCCGCAGGTCAACGCGGTGCTGCCCGTGGTTCGTCAGATGAATATTGACGTGCCCGTTTTCGGTATGGTCAAGGACAGCAAGCACCGCACACGGGCAATTGCTTTTGACGGCGGCGAAATTCAGATTAATTCGCACCGAAGCGCGTTCACTCTTGTGTCGAATATACAGGAGGAGGTGCACCGTTTCGCGATTACCTACCACCGTACCAAGCATAAAAAATCCTCGTTCTCGTCAGGTCTTTTGAAGATTGACGGCATCGGCGAAAAAAAGGCAAAAGCACTGCTCAAAGAGTTCAAAACTATTGCCAAAATCAAAGAGGCTACGGTTGAAGAATTGTGTAGCGTGCAGGGTATTTCGGAAAAGAATGCACAAGATATTGCAAAATATTATCAAAATAATTAAAATTTACCGAATACCTTGACTAAAACGCAATATATAGTTATAATATTTAGTGACTTAATATGCAAAAAGGGATACTATTATGCGAGTTATCACAGGCACCGCAAGGGGCAGAAAACTTGAAACTCTTCCCGGCGAGGATGTGACCCGTCCAACCTCGCAGGCGGTCAAAGAGGCGCTGTTCAGTTCGATTCAGTTTGAGCTTGAAAACGCGCGGGTGCTCGACCTTTTTGCGGGCAGCGGACAGCTTGGAATAGAGGCTCTCAGCAGGGGAGCGGCAGTCTGCACTTTTGTTGAAAACAACCGTGCCGCTTACAGGATTTGCGAGGAAAATATAGCGCACTGCGGCTTTTTGGACAAGTCAAATCTCGTTATGGCTGACGCGGCGTCGTTTCTTTTAAGAAGCGGCACCTTTGACATCGCATTTCTTGACCCGCCGTACAGCGACGGGCTGTACGAAAAATGCCTCGCACTCCTTGCAGGGCATATGTCGGACGACGGCGTGATTATCTGCGAAAGCAGGGCAACGGAAAATTTGCCCGACTCGGCAGGCGACTTTGCTAAATCACGCGAAAGAAAGTACGGCAAGTCAAAATTAACATACTATCGTAAAGGTTAGTTCTTATGAAAAAAGCAATCTGCCCCGGCAGTTTTGACCCTGTTACTCTCGGGCATATCGATATTATCGAGCGCGCCGCGGATATTTTTGACGAGGTTACCGTCCTCGTTATGAGCAACAGGAACAAAAAGGATTCACTTTTTACAGTTGAGGAGAGGATGGAGCTCATTGAGCGTTCTGTCAGCAGGTCAAATGTAAAAATTGATACATACAACGGACTGCTTGTGGACTACGCCAAAGAGCACGGCGCAGCCGCAATCGTCAAGGGACTTCGGGCTATGTCTGATTTTGAGTACGAATTTCAGCAGGCGCTCACAAACAAATCGCTTTATCCCGACGCTGAAACGGTGTTTCTGTGTGCCAGGGGCGAAAATATGTTTTTGTCCTCAAGCATGGTTAAAGAGGTTTGTGCCCTGGGCGGCGACGTAAGACCGTTTGTACCCGAATGTATTGTAAATGATATTTATAAAAGATTTAAAGGAGATAAATAACTATGACAAACACTGATATTTTGTTAGAAGATCTTGAAGATGTACTCGACGACGCAACCGCTATTCCGCTTTCCAAAAAGAGCGCAGTAGATGTTGACAAAATCAAGACCATCATTGAGGACATCCGTCTTAATACTCCGCAGGAAACAAAGCAGGCAAAGGCTATTGTTGATTCGAGAAACACTATTCTCGAGGACGCAAAGAAAGAGGCTGCCGAAATCATCAAAAAGGCACAGGCAGAGGCAAGAGACCTTGTAGCGCGCGACGAAATCACCAAGACTGCACAGGCAGAGGCTACCGAGATTATCGCAAAGGCTAACGACCAGGGCAAGGCTATGGTTCAGGAGGCACAGAATCAGGCTTCCGAAATCCTCGGCAACGCTACAACACAGGCTAACGAGATGGTTACATCTGCGCAGAATAAGTCAAGAGAAATGCTCTCGGCAGTTAACAACTACGCTGACGACACTCTCCTTTCAATCGACGACGCACTTTACAAGTCGCTCCAGGATGTTCGCAGAATCCGTCAGGGCATCTCAAACGCACAGAACAAGCAGTAAAGTTACAAAGGGCTCCCGAGTATACTTGGGAGCCCTTTTTTTGTATCGCAAAAAATTATTGACATATTATAATATATAATATATAATTAAAAAGTTAAAAAGTATTTAATCAAAGGAGTTTTTGATATGGCAGCAAAAGTATTTAAAATGACAGAGGCAGGCAAGGCTAAACTTGAGGAAGAGCTTGAATATCTCTCAACCGAAGGCCGTGACGATATTGCCGAAAAGCTCAAGGTTGCCCGTTCATACGGTGACCTTTCCGAGAACAGTGAGTACGATGAGGCAAAGAGCGAGCAGGCAAAAATAGAGGCTCGTATCAACGAACTCAAGTATCAGCTCGACAACGCAGTAATCGTTGAGTCGCTCGACAGCGACAGCGTTTCGATGGGCGCAAAGGTTACTGTTCTTCGCAAGGCTGACAACAAAGAGATTGTTTACGAAATCGTAGGCTACGGTCAGAACAATGCTGCAGAGGGCAAAATCACAGATGAAAGCCCTGTCGGCGCTGCACTTATCGGTGCAAAAATCGGCGACACAGTAACAGTTGAAGCACCTATGGGCAACATCGACTTTGATGTTCTCAATATTGAAAAATAATAAGAGGTAAACACTATGGCAGGAAAGTTTGAAATCACCAAGGCTGGTGACGGTACTTTCACATTCGAATTTTTTGTTGACGACAAGGCTGTGGGCAAGTCTCCGGTCTTTGACAAAGAGGACGCTTGCAAGCGTGGCGTCAAGGCTGTTAAAAAGAACAGCAGAATGAAGGTGCAGAACACTCTTCAGGGCGACGAGGAAAAAACAAATCCCAAGTATCTTGTAGAGGTAAGCGGTGACAAGGTTAAATACACCCTGTTTCTTCAGACAGGCGCTGTTGCGCTTGAGGGCGAGGGCGACAGCGAGGCTGACGTGCTTGCAGCAATCGAGGCAATCGGCAACAACGCAAACGCCGCACAGATGAAAATGGCAGAGGTTGTGCTCTCCGAAAACGAGCAAAAGCAAATCAGAATTGACAAGCTCAAGGCTCTTCAGGACGACGGACGCGACCCGTTTGAAATCACCGTTGCCGAGCAGACGCACCACTCCGACGAAATCAAAGCAAACTTTGACGAGCTCGAGGAAAAGGACGTCACAATTGCAGGAAGAATTATGACATGGCGCGATATGGGCAAGGCAAACTTTGTCGACATTCAGGACAGAAACGGCAGAATTCAGGCGTATGTCCGTATGAACGATGTCGGCGAAGAGGTTTTCAAAGAGTTCAAAACCTGGGACATCGGCGATATTGTCGAGATTAAGGGCTTTGTTTTCAAAACCAGAACGGGCGAAATCTCCGTTCACGCAAAGGAAATCAGACTTCTTTCAAAGTCGCTCCTTCCGCTGCCCGAAAAATTTCACGGACTTACAGATACCGACACGAGATACCGCAAGCGCTATCTTGATATGATTATGAATCCCGATGTTAAGGACACCTTCATCAAGCGTTCAAAGATTATCACATCTATCCGCAACTACCTTGACTCGCTCGGATTCATCGAGGTTGAGACTCCTATGCTCAACACCATCGCAGGCGGTGCGGCTGCAAGGCCGTTCATCACACATCACAACACGCTCGATATGGATATGTATCTTCGTATCGCGACAGAGCTTTATCTTAAAAGACTTATTGTAGGCGGTATGGAGCGAGTTTATGAAATCGGCAGAAATTTCCGTAACGAAGGAATGGATGTTCGCCACAACCCCGAGTTCACCTGTATTGAGCTTTATCAGGCGTTCACGGACTACCACGGTATGATGGATATTGCCGAGGCGATAATCAGAAATGCGGCAAACGAGGTGTGCGACGACCTTCACATCACCTTCAACGGCACCGAAATCGACCTTGAGTCACCGTTCAGACGAATGACAATGGTTGAAGCTGTCAAGGAGTACAGCGGAGTTGACTTTGCCGAATTTATGAGCGACAACGAAAAGGCGATTGCCGTTGCGAAGGAAAAGGATATTGAAATCGAAAACGGCAAGGCTACCTGGGGCGATATTCTCAACTCGTTCTTTGAGGAATTTGTTGAGGAAAAGCTTGTTCAGCCTACCTTTATTATGGATTATCCCGTTGAAATCAGCCCGCTTACAAAGCGTAAGCCCGACTGTCCCGTTCTCACCGAACGCTTTGAGCTGTTTATTCTCGGCGGCGAGTACGGCAATGCTTATTCAGAGCTTAACGACCCGATTGACCAGCTCGGCAGATTCGAGGCACAGATGAAGCTGCGCGAGGCAGGCGACGACGAGGCTAATATGATTGACCGCGACTTTGTTACAGCGCTTGAGTACGGTATGCCGCCTACAGGCGGTCTCGGTATCGGCATTGACAGACTTGTAATGCTGCTCACCGATAATTACTCAATCCGCGATGTGCTCGCGTTCCCGACTATGAAACCGATTGAAAATGCCTGAACCGCAGGCGATATCGTTATAATTTAAAGGAGAAATATATGCGTTCAGATTTAATTAAAGAGGGTCCTTCAAGAGCACCGCACCGTTCTCTTTTGCGTGCTCTCGGCGTGGACGAGCTTGAAATGAAAAGACCGTTTGTAGCGGTTGTTAATTCAAAAAGTGATTATGTACCCGGACATATGCACCTTGACAAAATTGCAGAGCAGGTCAAGGCAGGCATCCGCAACGCAGGCGGTGTTCCGTTTGAGTTCAACACAATTGCCGTGTGCGACGGTATTGCAATGAATCACAAGGGTATGAAGTATTCACTCTGCTCGCGTGAGCTTATCGCGGACAGCATCGAGGTTATGCTTACTGCGCACCCGCTTGACGCTATCGTGTTCATCCCGAACTGCGACAAAATTGTTCCGGGTATGCTCCTTGCTGCGTGCAGACTAAATCTGCCGTGTATCTTTATCAGCGGCGGTCCGATGCTCCCCGGCAAAAGCACCGAAACAAAGAATCCTATCGGTCTTTCAGAGCAGTTTGAGTATGTCGGCGCAGAGGCTGTCGGCAAAATGAGCGTTCACAATCTCGAGGCAACGGCGTTTACAGCTTGCCCGACCTGCGGCTCTTGCTCGGGTATGTACACTGCAAACTCGATGAACTGCCTTACCGAGTCAATCGGTATGTCGCTTCCGGGTTCAGGTACGGTTCCCGCAGTTTATTCCGCAAGACTCCGCCTTGCAAAAATGGCCGGCGAAAGGGTTATGGACCTTCTCAAAGAGGATATCAAGCCGTCTGACATCATCACAGAAAAGGCTATCGAAAATGCTATGCGCTGCGATATGGCTATCGGCTGTTCAACAAATACTATTCTTCATCTCACTGCAATTGCACACGCAGCAGGTCACGACATTGATTTGTCAGACCTTAACGAGATGGGCAACACAACACCGCAGATTTGCAAGCTCAATCCTGCGTCTTCAGTATTCATTACCGACCTCAACGATGTCGGCGGTATGCAGTCGGTTATCAAGGAGCTTGCACGCGGCGGACTTATCAACACAGACTGCCTTACTGTTAACGGCACTGTTGCAGACAGAATTTCTGTTGCACCTGCCGCAGACGGCGAAGTTATCAGACTTATTGACGACCCGTTCTCAAAGGACGGCGGCATTGCAGTTCTCAAGGGCAATCTTGCCGAAGAGGGCGCAGTGGTAAAGAAGGGCGCGGTAGCACCTGAAATGATGCAGCACAAGGGTCCTGCAAAGTGTTACGATTCGGAGGAGGACGCAATCGCTGCTATCACAGGCGGCAAGGTTGTCGCAGGTGACGTTGTTGTTATCCGCTACGAAGGACCGAAGGGCGGTCCCGGTATGCGTGAAATGCTCTCTCCCACGTCTGCAATCATCGGTATGGGACTCGGCTCATCTGTTGCACTTCTTACTGACGGCAGATTTTCGGGCGCAACACGCGGCGCGTCAATCGGTCATGTAAGCCCCGAAGCAGCAGTGGGCGGAACAATCGCACTTGTTGAGGACGGCGACGAAATTGAAATCGACATCCCCGCAAGAGTGCTCAAGGTAAATGTTTCAGACGAGGTACTCGCACAGCGCCGTGCAAAATGGCAGGCTCCCAAGCAGGAGCTCACAGGCTACCTCAAGAGATACGCTCAGCATGTAACCTCGGGCTCACGCGGCGCTGTATTTGAGGACGATTAATTTTTAAATGATATGAGTAACAAAACAAAAAAGAGGGCGACAGTCCGCCCTATGATAATCACACCGATAGTGTTTGTGCTGATTGTTATGATTGTAGCGGTGCCTGTTTCGCTTAAAGCGTTTGGTGTTCTCAAGGCAAAGGTGTACGAAATGCAGCCCGTGCTTTGTGTTACGCAGAGCGACTATGCTCCTGACAGCACTTACTTTGACGAGTGCAAAAAGGACGGCATACCGCAGGTTAAGGAGGCACTTAAAATTGCTGACAAGGTCGGTGAACTGGAGTGCGACAACGCTGCAGTCGGTTGCGACCTTTACTACGGCATCAACCGCGTTTCAAAGCGAGACGGCGCAGGCGTTTCGGCTGAAGGTGCTCTTTTTGGCAGCGGTGGCGAAATCCACATCGACGGCGATGCTTCCGGCTCGTTCAAGGCGCTGAAAAATGTTGAAATCGGCGATGTTTTTACTGTAACCGCGCCTGACGGCGAGTATCAGTACACTGTTAAAACAATCACCGTCGGCAGCGAATTTGACGGCAAAGTCAAGGGCGAGTATCTGCTCCTTTCAACAGATTCTGACAGCGCGGTTTTTGCCCATCAGAACAAAAACAAGCTGTTTGTTGTTGCCACTCTCGGAACAGAGGAGGTGCACTGATGAGCGAACATACACATTCCCGTTCCCATTCACATTCACACTCCTCATCACAAAGGCATCACTCGTCGCATTCTTCATCAGGACGCAGGCGCTCAAGCGATGTTAAGGCTTACCGCAAAACAAGATATTTCTTTGCGTTTTTGCTGTTCATAACAGTAACTGTTATGTCACTCGGAATCACCGCAAAGGTCAGCCTGCTTGACAAGAATAATATCGCAAATATATTCACAAATCACGAATATGTTTCGGGACTTTACGAGGATGTTCACACTTACGCAGACGATATGTGCCGCAGGAATTCGGTGCCGCTTTCGGCAGTGGACAGCGTGCTCACATTTGATGCCGTGAACGAGATTGACAGAGCGTTCATCCTCGGCACGCTCTCGCTTGATGAGCAGTATTCGCAGACGGTTTATATGGACAAGCTCGGCGAACTGTCAGACAGCATCAGCGACAGCATAAAAGAAACGGTCAGACAAAACGGACTTGCTTTTGCCGCCGGGCAGGAAAAGTCCTGCGACGCGTTTGCACAGGATTTGACGGGCTATCTGAACAAACGGATGAGCTTTCCGTATCTTGAAAAAACGGAGACGATTGCAAATCTCGGCAGTACGGCAGCGCTTGTTATGAGCATTGTCGGCGCAGTTCTTTCAGCGGCGCTTGTGCTGATAGTAATAACTCTCGGCAGCGAGGTTTACCGCAATCTGCGCAGCGTAACACACGCAACGCTTGCGTCAGGTCTTTCCTGTTTTATAATTTGCGGCGCATACAGCGCAGTTAAGTCGGCAAAAAGCCTTCACTTTTTCCCGCTGTATCTTAACGATTCAATAATGGCGTATCTTGATTCTTCGTCAGGTGCGCTGGCGATAACGGGCAGTATGCTGTTTGCAGCATCATTTGTGCTGATGGCAGTTGTCTGGAAGCTTAAATCAAACGCTTTGGACTCATAGCTTTGTTGTGAGTAATGGTGAAATTATGGATGAATTAACAAAAATTGACAACGATGTAATGATTAAGGTTGAGCATGTCACAATGCGATTCACCCTCAGCAAAGAGAAGGTGGACAACCTCAAGGAATTTGTTATCCGCAAGCTCAAGGGTACGCTCAAGCAGAACAATTTTGTCGCTCTTAACGACATCTGCTTTGAAGTGAAAAAAGGCGAGCGCCTTGCTATTCTCGGCTTTAACGGAGCAGGTAAAAGTACTCTGCTTAAAACTATTGTAGGCGTGTACAAGCCAAGCGAGGGAACTGTATATAAAAAGGGCGTAATCGCACCGCTTCTTGAACTCGGCGCAGGCTTTGACCCGAACTATTCGGGAAGGGAAAACATATTTCTTTACGGTGCAATCCTCGGCTATTCAAGGGAGTATATTTCGAGCAAGGTCGACGAGATTATCGAGTTTTCGGAGCTCGGTCACTTCATTGAGGTACCTGTAAAGAATTACTCCTCGGGTATGCGTGCAAGGCTCGGCTTTTCAATTGCAACTGCAGTTGAGCCTGACGTGCTTATTCTTGACGAGGTGCTCTCTGTCGGCGACGCAAAGTTCAAGAAAAAAAGCCTTGCAAAAGTCCGCTCGATGTTCGATAACGGCGTAACAGTGCTTTTTGTTTCGCATAATATTGACCAGGTCAAAGCGATTTGCGACAAGGCAATACTGCTCGAGCACGGCACGATTATCGCGCAGGGCGATGTTGAAGAGGTCGCTGCAATTTACGAGGAAAAAACTGCCAAGCCAAAGGCTAAACCCAAAAAACCGAAGGCAGAGTAATAATTGTTTTAAAAGCAAAAGGCTGTTTCATATTGAAACAGCCTTTTTCAGTATCATAAATTATTAATTATTCCTCGTATTCGTCCTCATTTTCCCAGTTGTGATAGATGTTCTGAACGTCCTCATTTTCGTCAAACATATCAATCATTTTTGACATCTTTTTCATATCGTCCTGGTTTTCAAGGCGTGTGTAAGTTGACGGGATGTAAGCGGTTTCGCTTGAAACTATTGCATATCCCTTTGCGTCGAGGTCGTCGCGCACAAGACCAAGGTCGTTCGGCTCGGTGCGGATTTCAAAAATATCCTCGTCGTCGGTGAGAAAGTCCGTTGCGCCTGCCTCAAGAGCATCCTCCATCAGCTTATCCTCGTCGGTATCCTCTTTCTCGATAATAATAACGCCCTGCTTTGAAAACATAAATGTTACAGAACCGGGGTTGCCCATATTTCCGCCTGCCTTGTCAAAGTAGTGGCGAACCTCGCCGGCGGTACGGTTGCGGTTGTCGGTGAGCGCCTCAACAACTACTGCAACGCCGCTCGGTCCGTAACCCTCGTAAACGATTTCCTCGTAATTTGTGTTGTCTGAATCGCCTGCAGCCTTTTTGAGCATACGCTCAATGTTGTCGTTTGGCACATTATTCTGCTTTGCCTTTGCTATTACATCGCGCAGCTTTGCGTTGTTGTTCGGGTCGGGGCCGCCGTTTTTAACTGCCACGGCAAGCTCTCTTCCGATTTTTGTAAATATCTTTGCTCGTGCTGCGTCGTTTGCACCCTTCTTGCGCTTGATGGTGCTCCATTTATTATGTCCGCTCATAGCTATCTCCTTAACTATCTTAAAAATACCTTGTTATTTTAACACAATATAATATATGTTTCAAGTGTGAATTTTCTTGACACTTCTTTCGCCGTGTGATATTATAACACCGATAACTTGCCACCGGGTAAATGACATACCATTAGGTCTTTGAAGGTATGCCGCCTCGGTGCTTTATTTTTTGGAGGAGTTATGAAACACAATCCGTTTAAAAATCTCAAAAAGGGCGAGTGGCTTCTGCTTGTGGTGTCTGTCGCTGTAATTGCGCTGTCGTCATTCGTAAAATGCGCCGCCGTCAGCAGAAAACTTGACAAACGGCGGTGCATAGTTTTATACTGTTAGCAGGTGAAACGGTATGAAAAAGATTGCAGTAATTAATGATATTTCGGGCTTTGGAAGATGCTCGCTCACGGCGGCGCTGCCGGTCATTTCGTCGTTTGGTATTCAGTGCTGCCCGCTTGTTACGGGAGTCTACTCAAATCAGACGGGTTATCCGAGCTATAAAAGCGTTGATATGACTGACAGCCTGCCCGATTTTATTGCCGAGTGGAAAAAGCTCGGCGCAAGTTTTGACGCGATTATTACGGGCTTTATTACAAGCGAAAAGCAGGGGAAAACAGTCGCTGATTTTATCGACGATTTTGGAAAAAATGCGCTTGTCGCAGTCGACCCGATTATGGCTGACGACGGCGAGATTTACGACGGCTTTGACGAAAAGCGTATAAATGCCGTTAAAGCGCTTGCAAAAAAAGCAGACCTGATTACTCCTAATCTTCACGAGCTTTGCCTTATTGCAGGCAGGCAGTACAGCGACAGTCTTGCTGACAGCGATATATTTGAAATGGCGCATCAGACAGGCGTAAGGACTGTTGTTACAACCGGAATCAAGCGCGGCGACAGTGTTGTGACAGCCGTTTACAGCGACGGAAAAACTGAAACCGTCACGCAGAAAAAGCTCGGAAAAAGCTTTTCGGGAACAGGGGACATCCTTGTGAGTTATGTTACTGCGGCGATTGTCAGCGGTCAGGATGTTTTCACCGCAGTGAAAAATGCCTGCGATTTTATCAGCAGAGCAATTGAACTCACGCTTGCCGAAAACACCGAAACAGATTATCGCGCCGAGGGAATCTATTTTGAAAAGTTAATTGAAAACAAATAAAAAGCTATGCTTACGCATAGCTTTTTTCGTACTCGTACAGCGCTTTTGTCAGCGCAGCGTAACAATACTGCAGCTTGTTGTTAATTGCGTCCTTGCCGGCAGAGATGTGCCGTGAAACTGACGACTGACTGATGCCGAGCTTGTCTGCAATTTCACATTGTGACATATTGTTTATGTATTTCATTCTGATACAAAAGCTCTGTCTTTCGGTAAGTTCATTTTCGATGATTTTGGGCAGTACGAGTGCAAACGCCATTCGTTTAGCACGGTCAAAGTCTGCGCTGTCCGTATCGTTCATTTTGTGCGAGTAGTAATAAAGGTCAAGATAGTCCACAGTATTCCTCCTCGTCGTAATATGCGCCCAGCAGAGATGCAGTGTTTTTGCATTCACAAGCCATATCGTAATAAATCTTAATTCGTTTTCTAAGCAGATAAAGGTCCTTGCCTGTGTAAACACACAGCAGAGGCCGCAGCGCGTCCATCTTTGCCACAAGAACATTGTACTGCTGCTCGTATTCACGAGCCAATTCATCAATCGACATCTTCTGCCCTTCTTTCATATATATTAGAAGCCGCCGAGTGGGAGCCGCCTCCAAATTTATATTAGTCGAACAAATGTTCTTTGTCAATAGGCTGTACAAAATTTTGTACAATTTTCGGATAATATATACAATTGTGAAATTTGCTATAAAATAATTGACTTTTTGCTTGACAAATTGGACACCTTTGAGTATAATTACTAATGCACCTTTGACGGAGCCGCAACCGTCTTAGGTAACCTGTCCTCCTATAGTTTGTTATAGACAGAGAGGGGAAACACCGAGTGCTATGCTCGGTGTTTCTTCTTTTATGTCATCAGACCTGACTGCCGGCTGTTCTGTGGGCGATTGCCACCGGACAGTCACGGCGGTCTGTAATTTTCTTTACTATAATATGAAAAAATATTTAATTTGTTAATTTAAAATATTGAAATATAATTTTCTCTATGTTACAATAAACCCAATATGTGTTAATCACAATAAATTTAGAGGTGTAAATATGAAAAAATTGAAGGTTGGTATCATCGGTGCAGGCCGCATCGGTCAGGTTCACGCAAAGTCAATCACTTATCACATTCCGCAGGCAGAAATTGTCGCCATTTCGGATATTTTTGTTGACGGCGCAAAAAAGGTGGCAGAAGAACTCTCAATCCCGAATTATTATCAGGACTATCACGAAATTCTGAATAATCCCGAGATTGAGGCAGTGCTTATCTGCTCGTCAACAGACACTCACGCAGACATCGCGTGCGAGGCTGCCGAGGCAGGCAAGCACATTTTCTGCGAAAAGCCCGTTGACCTTACGGTTGCAAAAATCAAAAAGGTTATTGCCGCTGTCGACAAGGCAGGCGTAAAGCTTCAGATCGGCTTTAACAGACGCTACGACCACAACTTTGCTTACATCAAAAGTCTTGCAAACGAGGGCAAGCTCGGCGACCTTCAGACAATCAAGATTACATCACGCGACCCCGAACCGCCAAAGCCGGAATATGTTGCAGTATCGGGCGGTATCTTCCTTGATATGACGGTTCATGATTTTGATATGGCACGTTTCATCGGCGGCGAGGTTGAAGAGGTTTATGCAAACGCAACCGTTATGGTAGACCCTGCAATCGGTGACGCCGGCGACGTTGACACAGCGCTTGTTTCACTCAAGTTCAAGAGCGGCGCAGTAGGCGTAATAGACAATTGCCGCAAGGCTTGCTACGGCTATGACCAAAGACTCGAGGTATTCGGCTCGGGCGGTCAGGCATCTGCCGCAAACGACACTCCTACAAATGTTTCTTATATTAACGAAAACGGCAACGTTACCGACAAGCCTCTCTATTTCTTCCTTGAAAGATATATGCAGTCCTTTACTGACGAAATGAACGAGTTTATCGACGCAGTAATCAATAACAAGAAAACAAAAACCACCGTCAACGACGGTCTTGAGGCTCTCCGTCTTGGACTTGCAGCAAAGCTTTCTGTTGCAGAGCACAGGCCTGTAAAGCTCGATGAAATCGAGTGTTAATGAAAACAAATAACCATAATTCATTATTATTACGAGGTAAAATATGAAAAGACAACGACTTACAATGTCACAGGCGCTTGTAAAATTCCTCGACAATCAGTATATCGAGGTTGACGGCGTTGAATCAAAATTTGTTTCGGGTATTTTCGGAATCTTTGGCCACGGCTGCGTTGTGGGCGTAGGTCAGGCACTCGAACAGGGTGGTCACAACCTCACATTTTTCCAGGGCAAGAACGAGCAGAATATGGCTCTTGCCGCTGTTGCATACGCAAAGCAGATGGACAGAAAAGCGATTATTCCATGCGTTTCGTCAATCGGCCCCGGCGCAACGAATATGGTAACAGCCTGCGGCTGTGCAACTGCAAACAGAATTCCGCTTCTCGTTCTTCCCGGCGACACCTTCGCTTGCCGTCAGCCCGACCCCGTTCTTCAGCAGGCAGAGTTTTTTGACAACTACGGCAGAACGGTTACCGATGCATTTAAGGGTGTTTGCCACTACTTTGACAGAATTCTCCGCCCCGAGCAGCTTATGACTGCCTGCATCAACGCAATGCGCGTTCTTACCGACCCTGCAGATACAGGTGCAGTTTGTCTTGCAATGCCGCAGGACGTTGAGGGCGAGGCTTACGATTACCCCGAGCACTTCCTGCAGAAGCGCGTTTGGCATATTGACCGCAGACCTATCAGCGCGTCGCAGCTTGAAAGAGCAGCAGAAATGATTAAGGCTGCCAAAAAGCCTATTATCGTTTGCGGCGGCGGTGTTCGTTACAGCGGCGCGGAAAAGGAGCTTCTTGCACTTGCTGAAAAGTGCAATATCCCGATTTCCGAAACACAGGCAGGTAAGGGACTTATTGACTGGAAGCATCCGCTTAACCTCGGCGGTATCGGCGTAACAGGCGGCAAGGCTGCCAATGTAATCGGCAGGGATGCAGACCTTGTTATCGGTGTCGGTACAAGATTCACTGACTTTACCACATCTTCAAAGTGGCTTTTCAATGAGGACAGAAAGGTGCTCGGAATTAACATCTGTCCGTTTGACGCATACAAGATGGACGCGGAGGCTATCGTTGCCGACGCCCGCGAGGCTGTCACCGCGCTTGACGGCGCTCTCGACGGCTATAAAACCGCATATACAAACGAGATTGCAGACGCCAAAACAGAGTGGGACGCTATCGTTGACGATTACTACACGAAGGAGCTCCCCGGCGGTCTTAATCAGACACTTGCACTCGGTATCATCAACGAATTTATGGACGACGAGGACATTGCACTCGGCTCTGCCGGTTCACTTCCCGGAGATATGCAGCGACTTTTCAGAGCAAAAGCACGCGGTACATATCATATGGAATACGGCTATTCAAATATGGGTTACGAGGTTAACGGCGCTCTCGGCGCAAAGCTCGCAAAACCCGAATCAGAGGTCTACACCTTCTGCGGCGACGGCTCGTTCCTTATGGGACACAGCGAGCTTTATACAGCACTTCAGGAGGGACTCAAGATTAATGTCTGCCTGTTCGACAATCTTGGCTGGGGCTGTATCGAAAACTTGCAGAACAACCAGGGTACAGACACCTTCGGTACAGTTTTCCGCGCAAGAAATCCCAAGACGGGTATGCTCGACGGCGCAGAGATGACCGTTGACTTTGCCAAAATTGCAGAGGGCTACGGCGCAAAGGGCTACTCAATTCACACCTCTGACGAGCTTCGCGCTGCACTTGAGGACGCTAAAAAGCAGACCAAGGCTTGCGTATTTGATATTAAGGTGCTGCCCAAGACCATGACTCCCGGCTTTGAAAGCTGGTGGCGCGTCGGCGTTGCAGAGGTTTCAAAGAGCGAAACCGTAGCAGCAGCTTATAAGGATATGCAGGAAAATATTGCAAAAACATTTGATTATTAATGATAAATGATGAATTTCGGGTGCTGCGCACAGCTGTAATATAACGGGCGCGGGCAAACCCTGCCATCAATTCATCATTCATAACTCATAATTCATAATTATAAGGAGTTATTATATGTTAAATCCGGATAAAGTAAAACTCGCAATTGCACCTATCGGCTGGACAAACGACGATATGCCCGACCTCGGTGCAGAAAATACATTTGAGCAGTGCATCAGCGAGATGGCACTTGCAGGCTTCAAGGGCTCTGAAATCGGCAACAAGTATCCGTCAGACCCCGATGTTTTAAAGCCGTATCTTGACATCAGAGGACTTCAGATTTGTAACGCGTGGTTCTCCTCTTATCTCACCTCAAAGCCTTATGAAGAAACAATCGAGGCTTTCAAGGCTCACGCCGACAAGCTCTATAAGCTCGGCGCGCGCGTTATCGGTGCGTCGGAGCAGGGCAATTCAATTCAGGGCGACCTCACAAAGTCCATCCTCGACGAAAAGCCATACTACACCGACGAGGAGTGGGAAATTGTTGCCAGGGGCTTTAACGAGATGGGCGCTTATGCAAAGAGCAAGGGTATGTATTTCACAGTGCATCATCATATGGGCACAGGCGTTCAGACCGTTGAGGAAATCGACAAGCTGATGGAAATTACCGACCCTGACCTTGTTTATCTTCTGTTTGACTCGGGTCACCTTACCTTCGCAGGTATCGACCCCGTTCCTGTACTCAAAAAGTATGTTAACAGAATCAAGCACGTGCATCTCAAGGACGTTCGTCTTGACGTTTATAACAACCAGGTTGTGCCGCAGCATATGAGCTTCCTTGACGCCGTTCGCGCAGGTGTGTTCACCGTGCCGGGCGACGGCGACGTTGACTTCAAACCGATTTTTGACATTCTTGCCGAAAACGACTACGAAGGCTGGGTTGTTGTTGAGGCAGAGCAGGACCCTGCAAAAGCAAACCCGTTCGAGTATGCAGTAAAAGCAAGAAAATACATCCGCGAAAAAGCAGGATTATAATCAACCAATAAAGCCTCCTACACGGAGGCTTTATTTAATATATAAATATTTTATTGTAACCTTTTACTATTTTTATTGTTGTATGTTATGGAAACAAAAATAACTCAAAATAATTAAAGGAGACGATATTATGAAAAAAGCATTATCATTATTTTTTGCATTTGTTATGGCAATTGTTGCGCTTCCTGTAAGCGTTTATGCTGAAGATGAAGCTTCTAAATCCGGGTATGAATATGCATTTATTGATATTCAGGGTAAAGATGCATGGGGCTGCCATAATGGCAAATGGTACTATAAGACGTGGACGGGTAAAGAGATAACTCCCGAGATTAGAGTATCTCTATACGGTTTTGTGGATAATGGGCGTTATACAGATGCACAAAAAGACCTTGTTGAAGGACAGGACTATGAATTAACCTTTGGAAATAACCGTGATATGGGTTATTGCAGGCTTAATATTACCGGCACCGGTGATTATAGTGATTTTGACATTGTCAAAGTCGCGTGCAATACTTCTTATGAACCTATGACAGAGGAAGATTTTGAATTAATTATTGGTACTGATTATGTGAAAGGTCCTATTTTTGTAATCAGACCGCTTGGAACAAGGTTGAATAAAGTAAC
>CAMPBI010000026.1 GCA_946637545.1 uncultured Clostridia bacterium
GTTGGTGATAGAGTGAAAAATCGCAAGAAAAAGAGAAAAGAGGAAGGACAGGCAATGGTTGAATTTGCCCTCGTACTTCCGATATTCCTTCTGCTGGTCATGGGCATCCTTGATTTCGGCTTTCTTTTCTATAATTACATATCAATGGAAAATGCAGCGCGAAACGCTGCCCGTATTGCGTGCGTGGAATATGACGACGTCGCATACAATTCTGTTGACAAGACAAAGATTGTTGAACGCACCCTGACTATTCCGGCGGAAAACGCCACAAAGCTTGCAACCTATGATAATATGACTGCGTCCGACGGAGTCGTGTATTCCGACGCTGAAAAGGATATTTGCATCAAGGTGGCAGAATCTCTTGAACGCACGGGTATTGATAAAGAGGGAGTAGTTGTCTCGATTCAATATACTTATGACACAAGCGAGGCGGTGGCATCTGAAGGCTGGAACCTGGACAAAAGGTATTCCGGCGATGTTAACGTTACCGTAAAAGGCTACGCTCATGTACTGACGCCCATTTTAGGTATCGGCGCGGACCATATGAAGAAGGAGTTGAACTCCAAATCCACATTTAAAGTTGAACAGCAGTACACGGGTACCACATCTGTCGGTGGATAATTATAAAATGCAAATAACAGATTCCAAGCGCAAGCGCGGAATCTTATAAATATATATTAAAAAATTTAAATCCTGAAAGGATAGTATTTAAGGAAGGGTAAGATTTATGAAAAAAGTTTATTTGATTGCAGTTGTGTTTGCACTGCTCGCTATGTTTGCAACATTTATGTTTGCAAATCAGCTCGACAAAAAGACCACAATTAAGGACACCGAAATCGTTTACGCGGCAGCACAGGACATCCCTGACAACACGCAGATTACAGAGGAAATGATTGCCGAGGACGCAGGTTGGTTCAAAGAGGTAAATGTAATTCAGGGCACTACAAACGAAACTATGATTACAGACCTTACAGAAATTGTTGGCAAGGTAACTGACACGCAGATTTATGCTGACGAGCTTCTCAACACAAACCGTCTGCTTGAACCCGATTCGGACAAAGTAGGTCTTTCACACAAGCTCAAAAAGGGTAAGGTTGCATATTCCTTCAGCGCGGGCTCGGTTAACGGTGTTGACGGTTATATCAGCGTAGGCGATACAGTTGATGTTATTGTTTACGAAAAGGACAGTAGCGGCAAAACAAACACAAGGGTTGCATATAGAAATCTTGAGATTTTAAGAGTTTCAAATGCATCGGCTGATGCAGACGCTGCAGCAAGCGGCTCAACAATCCGCGATTACGGCACACTGACCGTTGAGGTTACAGAGGCGCAGGCTCTTCAGCTTTATGAAATTGAGAGCGACTACACGTTTAAACTCGTGCTTAACCCGCGCAACAAATAAATTATTGAAAATCGGAGAGTAAGTTTATGGAAAAAATAAATATTGTTGTATGTTCAAATGATACAGAGTACAAGGTTGCTCTTAAAAATAAGCTTGTAGATGAAAATTTTGCAATTATCGGCTATTCGGATATTGAGCCGAACGCAAAGGTAAGAATTCAGGGCTTCGTGCCTGATATAGTTACCTTCCTGGTTGACAGCTATGATATCAATCCGCAGTTTACTGATTTTATCGAGGATATGAATCTTTCGTCAATCGGCGCAGTTCCTGTAATTCTTACAGACAAGGTTACCGTTGACATAGTAAATATGGCTGCACAGGCAGGCGTTAAGCAGGTGCTTGATATTGCAATGGACGGCAAGGATTTCTGCGACACGATGTCGATTCTCGTTGCAAAAGAGAGGAAATTTAATTCCGATTCAACAGCAGAAAAGAAAACGCGTTCAACCGTTTACGGCTTTTTCAGCGGTAAGGGCGGCGTAGGCAAAACAACAATTGCCGCAAATGTTGCTGTCGAACTCGCTACACGAGGTAAAAAGACTCTCCTTATTGACCTTGACCTTCAGTTTGGCGACGCAGATATGGCGCTCGACCTCACACCTAGCGAAACGATTGTCGACCTCGCACGCGACGGAAACGGCGTATCAATCGACAATCTCACCACCTGCTGCACATCGCACCCATCGGGACTTTCACTTCTCGCTTCGCCTCCTTCACCGGAGCTTGCAGAGTATGTTTCCTCACAGTCCGTAAGATCAATTATCGACGTTGCAAGAAACTATTTCGAGTATGTTCTCATTGACTGCGGTTGCGCACTCACTGACCCGGTTATTACAGCTATTGAGAGCGCTGACATAATCTTCACGGTTAACGATGTTAATATTCTTTCGCTCAAGAGAGCAAAGGTTTGCCTTAACGTTATTCAGCAGCTCAACCAGAAGGACAAGGCAAGACTTATCATAAACAAGAACATCAAGAAGAACAATGTAACTATCGAGGATTTTGAAAATCTGCTTGGCATTCCGGCATATTCGGTTATCTCGAGCGATTTCAAAACCGTAAATTCCTCTCTTAATAACGGTCAGCCCGTTACTACATACAAGCCGCGTTCTCCGATTGCAAAGGACATTGTTGCGCTTGTTGACAAAATGGTTCTTGAAAGAGAAGGAAAACTTGAATCTCCGAAGAAATCAAGGAGGCTTGCTAAATAATGGGACTTCTTGACAGATACGGTTCAATTGAAGAGGCAAACGCGCCTGAAGAAAAGGAAGAAGAAAGAGGCGCCTTCGGTGCGTCGAGGCTTCAGAGCGAAGACCCGTTTGCCGATACAAAAACTGCTATCCACAACGCGATAGTTGAAAGGCAGATTACAGAGAACGTTGCTATCACCGACGACAGCATGCGTGCTCTGATTAAGGAATATGTTGAAAAGCCGGAGTACGGCATTCCGCGAATCGACAGAACAACGGTTGCCGAGGAGCTTTTTGACGATATTATGGGTTACGGACCCATTCAGCCGCTTGTTAACAGTGACGATTACAGTGAAATCATGGTTAACGGACCTTACCAGGTTTACGCGGAGCAAAAAGGTAAAATCGTCCTCACCGATATTCAGTTCAAAGACACGGCGCATCTTATGCAGATTATTGACCGAATTGTAACAAAGGTTGGCCGTCATGTCGATGAGGCAAGCCCGATGGTTGACGCACGTCTTCCCGACGGCTCCCGTGTTAATGTAATTATTCCGCCCGTATCACTTGTGGGACCTGTTCTTACAATTCGTAAGTTCAGCAAAAAACTCATTACAGCACAAACGCTTATTGCACTCGGTTCTGCTAATCATAAAATGCTTGCATTTCTTGAAGCAGCCGTTAAGGGCAAACTCAATATCGTTGTATCGGGCGGTACAGGCTCGGGTAAAACAACACTGCTTAACATCCTTTCGGCGTATATTCCCGATGACGAGCGTATCGTTACAATCGAGGACTCTGCCGAGGTACAGCTTAAGCAGCAGCATGTTATCACGCTTGAAAGCCGTCCTGCGAATATGGAGGGCAAGGGTAGAATCAGTATCCGCGACCTTGTTGTAAACGCGCTTCGTATGAGACCTGACCGTATTATCGTCGGTGAGGTTCGTTCCGACGAAACACTCGACATGCTTCAGGCAATGAATACGGGTCACGACGGTTCGCTCACAACTATCCACGCAAACTCTCCGCGAGATTCTATTTCGCGTATTGAAACAATGGTTATGATGTCCGGCTCCGAGCTTCCTTCAAAGGCTATCAGAGACCAGGTGGCATCAGCTATCAACCTCATTGTTCAGCAGGCCCGTCTTCGTGACGGTACAAGAAAGATTGTTTCAATTTCCGAGATTGTCGGAATGGAGGGCGATGTAATCCGTATGCAGGAAATATTCGCCTATGAAACAAACGGTGAAATGGATACCGACGGCAAGTTCAAGGGTGAATTCAAGGCAACAGGTATCGTGCCGAAATGTATAGACAAAATTAGAGAAAACGGAGTGGTTGTAAGCAATGACTGGTTCAATTCTTAATATTATACTTCTGTCGCTTACTTTTGGACTTCTGACGTTTGCGCTCGTGTTCATCATTGCTCAAGCGATGTCCGCAGACAAAATTGCAGCGGAAAAACGACTTGAGGAGCTCAATAAGCACGAGGGTGACGGCGATATGAATGTTGCTCTTGTAAAAAACGAGAGCAAGACGCGCCGCAACAAAAGAGAGCGCCAGAGACAGCACAGCAGATTTGATGAAAAAGTCGGAAATGCGATTTACAAGCAGCTCCAGTCTGCTGATATTAAAATGCGACCCGAGGAATTCCTCATCGTTTGGGTTCTGGTTGCATTTTTCCCTGCGGCAATCGTACTCCTCTTCACATCAAACATAGTATTTGCACTTGCCCTCATCGTGGCAGGCGCTGTTCTTCCTGTAGTTTATGTAAAGAACAAGCAAAAGCAGCGTGTAAAGAAGTTTGAGGAGCAGCTTTGTGACGCGCTTCTTATCTGCACAAGCTCACTTCGTTCGGGCTTGAGCTTTAACCAGGCGATGGAAACACTGTCGCGTGATATGGACGCCCCGATTTCAACCGAATTTGCAACTGTTGTAAAAGAGGTTAATATGGGCTACTCAATGGACGAAGCGCTTGAAAATCTCGGCGAAAGAATCAAAAGCAAGTATGTTGACCTTATGGTTTCAGCCGTGCTTGTTCAAAGGCAGACCGGTGGTAACCTGTCGCAGATTCTTGAAACCATTTCCGACACAATCCGCGAGCGTATGAAGCTTAAAAGGCAGCTCAAAACATCGGTATCATCGGGTAAAATGTCCGGTATTATCGTTGGCGCAATGCCGATAGCAATTCTTGGATTGTTTACTCTTATCAGTTTTGATTTTGTCGGTATACTTTATACCGAATTGCGAGGAAATATCTTGCTTGCTGTAGCTGCATTCCTTGAATTTCTAGCGTTCGCATTTATCAAGAAAATCACCACGGTTAAAATGTAAGGAGGAGCAGTATGAAATTTTGGATTCCCGTATTAGTAATCGCGTATGCCCTCTTTGCATTCGGACTTGTAATTGTTCTTTTGTCAAGACGAGGACAGGAGGACGATAATAACTTCCGTCGTAAGCAGGCGCTCGGCAAAGAAACGGTAAAGGCTGACTACAAAAATGTGGACACCTCGTTTTACGACCGTATCGTTAAGCCGATGCTTGATAAAATCAACAACACCGAGCGTTACGGCGAAAATGCAACAAAAACAGAACGGCAGAAGAAGAACACAGAGCTCCTTGCAGCAAAACTCCGCAAGGCGGGACTTCATCTGTCGGCGTCAAACTATACATTTTTCAAAACAGCTTTTTCAGCAGTAGTTATTGTGCTGTCGATAGGTATCGGACTCATCCTTTTCCTCTATCAGATGGTAAAGCCTGCACTGTTTATAGTAATCGGCGGCATCGTGTTTGCGGTAATCGCACCCGATTTGTATCTGACAACAAAGGTGAAAAAGCATCAGGAGGCAATCAAGCTCCAGCTTGCTGACACAATAGACCTCCTTAACGTATGTATGGAGGCGGGTCTCAGCTTTGACGCATCACTTGTAAAGGTCGCAGAGCGTATGGACGGACCGCTGATTGATGAGCTTATGACGGTATTCCGCCAGATTCAGCTTGGTAAAAACAGAAACGACGCGCTCAAATCAATTGCAGACGCGTCCGATGTAAAGGAACTAAAAACCTTTGTTTCGGCTGTTACACAGGCAAATCAGCTCGGTATCCCGATTACAAACGTACTCAGCGCACAGGCTGAACAGCTTCGAATGAACAAGAGTGAGGAAATCAAGGAGGTTGCGTCAAAGGTACCTACCAAGATGACAATTCCCACTGTAATCTTCATTCTTCCAGCAATTGTTCTTGTAATTCTAGGACCGGTAGTATTTAAGGTTATTGATAGTCTTGGTCCTGCATTTGGCGGTTAAAATATGAAAATGTTAAAACTGTCGAAAAACGGTGAAGTTTTAATCAATGAGGTTGAGGACGCCTCATCGTTTTTCAGAAGATTTATGGGGCTTATGTATCGCAGAGAAATGGCGCAGGACCACGGGCTTTTGCTTACCCCGTGCAACGAAATTCACACCTTTGGAATGCGATTCAGTATTGATACAGTTGCCTTGTCAAAAGGAAACGAAGTCCTGTTTATTGACAAGGCTGTGCCGCCGCACAAGGTACGCAAAAAAGTGCCCGGCGGGTACAAGATGCTTGAGGTGAATGCAGGCATCTGCGACAAACTCAATATATCCGTCGGCGATATTCTTGAGTTTTCAGAGTAGCAAATATGTTGAAAGGACAGTCACTTTTATGGCAGACGAAGTAATTAGGAGAGAAGATATTTTAGGCGCAACAAACAAGTCGTACAATTTTGATAAGGTGCTGCGCGGATATGATCCAAAGCAGGTTGATGAGGTTATTTCAAATCTGCAGAAAACGAACAAAAGCGCAACAGAAATTTTTGACCAGCGAGTTGTTGACCTTAAGAACAACAACGAAATGCTTACCTATGAGCTCGAGCAGGCAAAGCAGGAGGCTGACAGAATGCGCAACCTGTTCAATCAGTGCAAGGAGGAAAGAGACGCTCTTTCTGCAAAGCTTGCAAAGGCGGACCGCAAGGTTGTGGTTCCTGCCGACAACACTGAAGAGGTTAAAGCACTTGAGGAAAAGCTTCAGAAAGCACTCACCAAAAACAGACTTCTTCAGGATGAAAACAAAAAGCTCGAGGACCAGAACAGAGACCTTCAGCGCGATGTTGCTCATCTCACAAAGAAGGTTGACAAAAACAGAAACAAAATCAACGACCTTGAAGGTCAGGTTGAATCCGGAATGTCTGATGACGACAGCAAAAAGTATTCTGAAATTGCACAGGTTTATGAAAGTGCAATTGACAAAGCAGAGGATTTAATCTACCGTCTGCAGACAGAGTTTTCTCTCGCTCACTCAAAAGCAGAGGATATAAAGAAATAATATTGTTATAAATATATGTTATATATAATATATAACAGCAAGGAGGCGTTTGCCTTGAAACGGTTTAAGAAATTTAAAAAGGAGCGCGGCGCAATCGCAGTAATGACGGCAGTTATGCTGACCGTCTTGCTTGGTTTTACTGCTTTGAGCATTGATATCGGTTTGCACCATTATCTCGGTGCAAAACTGCAAAATGCTGCAGACTCGGCTGCTACCGCAGTTGGCCAGAAGCTTGAGGCTAACGAGTACAGCCTTGAAAAGTGCGCCTATGAGTATCTTGCCAAAAACGGATACGACAGCAACGGAAAGTACAAGGACAAGGTAAAAGCAAAGGTTGAACTCAAGGGTGTAGTTAATAACGAGGCTTTGTATTCTACCAACGAGTCCGACGAGTACATTTCGCGCGCTTATATCAAGGTAACTGTCGATGTTGACGACAGCACACTCTTTGCAAACGCACTGGGTATTAATTCACTTCATTTGAGAAAGACCTCGTATGTCCTCGTCGAGCCAAATTACGAGGGTATGCCCGAAGCACTCAAATACAGTATTTTTGCAGGTGCGTCAATGGGCGATATTGACACAAGTGCCGATGACAGCACAACAATAATCAACGCCGACAATCCGGCTATGGATATTCAGGGCAGCACGGGCGCAGGTTCAGGCGAGCAGGCGTTTTCAGCTGTTGTTGCTGTTGCAGAAAATACAATCAACGGCGTTAATGATTTTGTTCAGAATTTCAAAGGCTGGATGAACAACACTTTCGGAACAAATTTCAGCACTGACTATAACAAGCTTGTTAATATTAATGTTTCCGAAGCAGTTATGAATAACGACGCGCATTCTAACGCAAATATTATGATTGGCGTTCAGGCGCTCAACGCTGCGCGTTCAAAGGATAACGACTATACGGGTAACTCGGCAACGGGCGACCTTGATTCAAACTATATTCAGAACGGAGACGACAGATATAACGGACTGACCGACGCCGACGATTACGGTCAGGTTCACTTTACGGCAGTTGACCATATTGATTTCGGCTATTCAAATTACGCAAAGAGAAGAGCCGAGCTTGTCAACGGCAAGCAGACACTCGGCAATACAATCAGCTGGGCGCTCAATAATTATCTTGAAAATCAGCCTGAAAAAACGCGTGTATATGTTCAGAATCAGCAGAATGTTCAGGTTGTGCAGCACGTAATTAACATTCTTAACGAAATGGACCTTGATTCGTGCACATCTTCGTCATTCAAATCCGCTTCAATTAATGATAACGCAGGCGATTTTGAGCTTGCTGCAAGACGTTATTTCCTTGAAAATAACGCAATCTCGCAGTATATGCAGAACAAGGTGCTTGAGCAGGAAACAAGCCTTACCTTTGACGGCACGGCAAAGACTGTCAGCCTTGCGTCACAGGAATCAATTGTTTACAGAGTAAACCAGAAGGTTTCGGGCGAGTATCTTGACGAGTACGACGCAATTGAGGTTGACCCCGAGGCAGACGTTGCATCGCAGCGTCAGAGCAGACTTGCGGTTCTCACTTCGGAGCTTTCAAACATCGGCTACGATAAAATGTACAAAAACAATCTGCAGGCAAGCGGCTTTGTATATGCCGGCACTGCAGATAAGGACGGCGGCACTCTCGGCTCAAACCAGACCGAACAGGTTGTTCTTGAGCGTTATGAGGTCGACGGCAGGAGCGTCCCCAAGGGCACACAGGGTGCGCACTTGAAATATACTTACAAATTCAATGTCGAGGGCAACAAGGTTAACAGAAATACCGACAATGTAAACTCCTCGTCATTTACAGCATCGTCCACACAGGCGGACAGAAATGCTACAAATCTCGGCGCAAAATACTCAATCACAAGAACGTTCAAGGAAAAGAGCGATTATATTGATATGCCTAACCTTGCGCCGTACTTTACACGACAGATTAATCAGTCAATCCGCGACGCCACAAAGAAGCGCGGTCAGTTCACTGACGGCGTTACCACAGGTGCGCGCAACGTTAAACTTGCAGTGTCGCAGGCACAGGGAGACCTTGAGGAAATTACCGACGAGGTTACTTATACCGACGATACATACAAGAATATTTCAGACGCAACAAACAAAAACAGTGCAGATTCAGTCCTGTTCAAGGACTTTAAAGCGAATGCAAATTCGGGTCTGACAAAGCTCACCAATACCGAGCAGAGCCTTGGCGGAGTGAATATGTCAAATCACTCGTTCAAGGGTAAAGAGTTATATAACTCTGACGGCACACTCAGAAACGCGCTTTCGTTTGTTAATGAGTACGATGACTGGAATCACGGCAATAACTGGTTCGGTCACGGCAAGGTTAATGCGATTGCCGAGGCGATGACATTCCAGAATAAAGAAGGCACACAGGAAAAGAATTCTGTTGCAACAAAGAAGGAAGAAATCAAAAACGAGTATGCCGATGAAGGCCCGACAAACAATAAATCTTACAAATCAAAGAAGAATACTGTAAACAGCGAAATCAGAGATGTAAAACTGCCAAATATCGAGGATATTACAGGCGAAGAGGGCGGCGTTTCGGCGGTAGAAATGGTTGTTGCAACACCCACAAATCCGCTTGGAAGCGACGGCATTTTCCTCAAGAATTACAACACCGTTCTGCCCGATTTCGGCGGCAAATCCTTCAAGGAAAAGCTGAACGAGTATCAGGTCAAGGATGCCGATAAGCCCGCAGGCGTTGCAGACAGCGAGGTTGCATTACCAAACGGAATGGACTCGCCGTACGCAGATGCAACAATTGCCAATCCGTCAGATATTACCATTAATTCAACACTTTCAAGCATCACTACACCCGCAAATACAAATGGATTTTCCAACGGCGGAAGTATTGGAAAATTAGGTAGTGATAATACATTCAGTTTTGGAGATAACAAGTATTACAGCAAAATATCAACCCCTTACTATGAATCATGGGGTACAAAATGGAGAAAAGATACATACCTTTCTGATGGCTATGTAAGTTATGTAACCGAAGAGTTTACTATGACAGCAAATGTCATTGGTCAAAATCACGCTTTGTATGTTGCTGACACATCCAATCCCGCAAGCAATCCCACTATACTCTATGTTAAAGGTTCAATGCAGTTTAGCGAAAGGAACTGGATGAACATAGGTAAAAATTCTATGGTTGTTGTAAACGGAAATCTTTCTGTAAGCGGAAATGTAGACAGTAACTCTATTCATCTTGCAGAGGGTGCAAAGCTTGTTGTTCAAGGTAATATTACTGTAACAGACGGCTATATTAAAATGGATAAGAATTCTGAAATCTATTGTTCAGGCAATTCAAGTTTAACAAGCAGCAGTAATCTCATTGTAAATGAGGGTGCACTCTATTATTCAAAAGGCTACATTGATTGCTCTAATATTACAGTTAACAGCACAGGCAAAATCTGCTGCGAATCATATATTCTGCCGGGTTCATCCTATAATGTTTCGTCTGACAGTATTGTAAAGACTAAAGAATTCAGAATGGGCAGCAGTGGTTATGATATTACCAACAACGGTAGTCTTTATGTAACCGAAACATTTACTTGGGGAAACAAAATTACAAACAACAATACTATTAATTGTAAGGGTACAATTACTGCTAGTAAACAAGACCTTATAAACAATGGTACTATAAATTCTGTTAACATTTCAGTCGGTAATGATGCTACCCGTTGGTTATACAATAACGGTACCATTAATACAACCGGCGATGTTTGGGTTAACGGTCAGCTGCTGCAAAATAATAACAAGGATAATATTTCAACTAATTTTATTGTTGGCGGAAACCTTACCACAGTTGACAAAATCATTAACAACCCCGGAACAGGCTCCGGAAAGGATGCCGTAATCCGTGTTAACGGTAATTTGACAGCAGGCAACAGCGGTGCAAGAAGGAATATTGAGAATAACCGCGACAATAACAGTGCAGGTGCAAGCGCGTATATTTATGTCGGCGGCACAACATACTGTTCACTTTTATACAACTATGAAAAGTCGAACTTCTATTCAGATGGGCTGATATCGAGTTCGGCAATGTATAATAAAGCTAACAGCCAGATTGTTACAGATGGAGCAATCAGCACAGGCGCGATTGAAAACGGCTCGGGCAGCTGGATAAGCGCAAAGACAACGCTTACAGCAACCGGTTCGGTTACAAACAACGGTCAGCTTTACTCGGGCACAAATATGTCGCTGACTGCAGGTCTGACATCATCAGGTCCCGTAAGAGCAGGCGGCAATATGAATCTCGCCGGAACAGTAAGCATAACACACACAGGCTTCTCTGCAGGCGGAAGTATAACCGGTTCAGGCGCTATAACTTGTATTAATGTTACAGCTAAAGACGGCATCGCCGCTGCGTCACTTGATCTTTCAAAAAATGCAAAGACCAACGGCAGCGTCAGTCTTTCAGGTGCGCTCACAATCGGCTCGGGCGCAAACCTTACTGCAAAGGGCAATGTTACCGCAGGTTCAATAACGAACAACAACGGTCTTACTGCAGAGGGTAATATCACCACCACAGGCGAATTCAGAAACCTTAAGGACGTTAAATGCTTTGGCAATCTCGTTACAGGAAATCTGATTAACGGCACAACCGGCAACCGAGCTGCAGAGCTTCGCTGCAAGGGAAGCATTACAGTAGGCGGATATTTTGAAAACTACAACAAGGTTTATGCCGGCTTAATCAGCGAAACAAATGTTGCCAGCGGAGGCGGAATCACCGTTAACGGCAAAGTCAGCGACAGCGAGCTTCGTTCAATCCGTAACTACGGAGATATTTATGCTGCGGGCTCTGTTTCGGCAATTTCGGTTCTGTATTCATACGGCGGAAGCATCTATGTTTACGGCGATATTACAGCGTGCAACAACGACAATGCAGGCAACAATATTCTTGAAATCAAGGGCAGCACAAAATTATATGTAAAGGGCTGTGTAACCTCGAGCAAGTCGAACAGACGAATCTGGATGTATAACGAGGATAATTCCTCAAGTTCGAGCGGCACTGTTATCAGCATTTACGGTGATGGCAAGGGTGCAAATGAGGATGTTTTCAAAAATAAACTCGAGGCATTCAGCAACGGTCAGCCCGGCTCAAACGTTTACATCAACTCAAAGCTTTATTTGAGCGGCGCAGGTGCGGAAAACGATTCGTGGCTGCTTAACTCGGGCAGACTTTATGTAAACGGTGAAATTGACTGTCCTAACCTTGTAAGCGCTTGGCTCACAGGAAACTACGACTACGGCAAAACTCTCGCACAGGACTATGAGAGCGGCTATGACGAAAACACGCCGAAGTACAGCGGACTTACCTACTGCACAGGCAAGCTCAATGCTCCGAATGCTACAATCCATGTGGGCGACAGCCACTATGTATTTGTAAAGGATACATACAAGGATAATTACAACGATTACATTGATGCAGGAAATCCTGCAATAATCAATGTCAATGTTAAAAAGGTTGATATGTGGGGCGCATCAATGCTTTATGCTCCCAATGAAGCGGCTATTACGGAAACAATCAATATTGCAGGCACTGCAATATTCAATGTTCAAAACAAGGTTTCATCTACAGGCGTTGTTCCCGCTGAAGGCAGCAACGCACAGGTTGTCGCTCCTATTGATGTAGAAATCGCGGGCGGTGACAATGACCTTACAGGCTTGTCAAACGTTGTATTCGGTTCGGAAAAAGAACCGAAGAACATTTCAACCTCAAGCCTTCGCGGCACAAGGGTCGAAATCAAGATTTACGGCGACCTTGTTGTTTCGGGTGCAATCAATCTTACAAATTCACGCCTTATTGTAACAGGCAAGATTGAGTGCGCGTCAATGACACTAAATTCTTCAAAGGTACACGTGGGCAAAACTCTGTCTGTTGTTAACGGCAGCACGGCAGGCGCACTTACACTTACATCAGGCTCACAGCTTTTGACTGACCAGAATCTTGTAAAGGCTGCTGCAATCAGTGTTGACAATTCAACTCTCTTTGTTCGCGGCAGCGTGCAGAATGCAACCTCTGCCACGGTCACTAACGGCGGCTGGCTCATTACACGCAACAGCGAACAGGGAACTGACGGCAACCACAACAACGATCTTAACCTCAGCGGTGCAACAACCGTTTCGGGCGCGTCAAGACTGTTTGTTGACGGTACTGTCACAACTTCGCAGATTACTGCGGACGGCGCGTCAAAGCTTTACGGCTACACGGGTATTTATATCAACAGCTCATCTACTACCGTGAATGTTGATATTAACAACCACGAAGCCGAAAACAGTGTTGTGTTCTTTGGCGAAAACAACACCCGCGACGATATTACCTATAATCTTCAGATTAACGGTACAATCTATCTGCCGCCTAACAAGCATTACGGCAATAATAACAAGCTTATTACCGTTGCAATCAAGGATAACGGTGTTGCAGTTATTGACTCGCCTATTACAAGTAAATGGGTTGAGGTCGGCTTATCATCTGCCGCAAACGGCAAGGCAACTCTGTTCTGTGCAGGTCTTATCACTCTCAAGGACGGCGCTTCCTATACCAACTACGGCCATCTGTACGCATACGGCGGCACAGATATTGCCGGCGCACGTACAGGCGGCAAGAACAATCCCAACTTTAATCTTCTTAAAGATAATTCAGATACGTTTATCGGCAAGCTTTACAGCAACGGTTCAGAACTTGCAACCTGGGATTACGGTTACTACGAGGGTCACGGCGACACGTTTATCGACGCAAACCTCAATGTTACAAACTACTCCGATGCAAGCGATAAGAAGGTTGGTAACCGCGGTACAGCAATGTACATTATGAACGGCACAACCTATGTCAGCGGTAATGTAACACTTTGCAACGATAATGCATTCAGGTCTATGGAAGGCGCAGGTCTTGTCTGCCAGAAAGACTTTACGATTGGATGTACAATCTGGAACTTTGGTAAACTGCATATTTACGGCGCTTTCAATATGAATAATAACGCAACCTGGATTACCGATAACAGTGACGCTAATAAGAACCCTGCAAAAGGATGGTCACTCAGAAACGGTTGGGAAGAAGGCAGAACAGACGCATCCTTTATTGCGTACAACTACGGTAACAAGGGCGGACTGATGACCTTCAAGGGTTATGTTCGAAATGCCGGAAAAATCTATATGAACTACGGCTTGAGTGTTGAAGGTTACTCCCCTCAAGATGGTATGTATGGTGACTTTGCATTTGTTAACTGGGCTGGTTCAGAAGCACAGTTCTCAGGCGAATTCCGCTGCAATTCTAACCGATTCTTCAACAAGTGGAACACCACGTTTGGCTGTGACGGCAGATTAACATATTCCGAGATTGCATACAACTGCGGTCAGATGTATGTCGGCGGCGACCTTATTAATGGTGGTATTGATGACAATAATTATCAATCATTCTCCATCCGTAAGGGTAAGGATGCACGTGATAACGGCGTAGGCTGGCTGAATATTAACGGTTCAGATTCACGTTCATTCTCATTTATGAACGGTGGATACAAAGTCAATGCAGATACCTCTAAAAACAATGGCGAAGGTCATATTTTCAAGAATGCAATGCTCTTTGTCGGCGGTAGTATTCATCTCGGTGACTACGAGTCACAAAAGAAAGCAGGCACCTTATTAAATGAAGGTACAATGTATGTACGTAATGACTGCAAGGTTTATTCTTGGGGTGGCGGTGAAGCCATTGATAGTGGTCCTGCGTTCTATATGACTTCAATAATGGCAACTAACAACTCCAGTACCTTTATAGGTGGTGAGTGCTATAGCGGAGCTGCATTAGTAACCGGAAAGAACAGTATATTTATGTGTGACGGCGACTTACGCGTAAGACGTCCGCTTAAAGTGAATATGTGGTTCAGATATTATCATCAGGGCGGTACAGCAGGTAACGTTATATCCTATTTTGAAGACCATCAGTACAAGAGTAAAGGCTGGCTGGGTTCCGATGACGACGGATACAGAGCGTGCTATATGCGTGTAGGCGGAAGCATTTATGCTAACGTTGAGGGACGTGACCTCGAAAACTCCCTTGTAACTACTTTCCTTGGTGATTTGGTTCCGTATGACCACTCGCGTGATATTGATATTCAGGCAAATGCTAATATTGTTATCGGCGGCGGCTTCTACTGCCCGCAAAAGCTGTATATGAAGCAGAACGTCAAGATGATTATCTGCAACCAGGACAACGGCATTTACGATAACAACGGAAACCTCAACTGGAAGGCTCGCGGACTTGATGAGCTTTCAGACAGCAAGAACAATCCGCTTGTCTACGGTCCGGGCGTAACTGACACGCTTACAAAGAATGTAAATTCTATTATGGACTGGATTCGTAACAAGAACGCCGGCGAAGAGTGCGCGCTGTTTGCATATCAGCTGCTTGATATGAATATTTGCTCTACTCTTGTTGTAAACGGCAACGCCTATGTTCGTGATACCTGTAAGATACGTGATATGACAAAAACGTATATTAACGGTGACTTTATCGCCCGGGATTACCTTGAAATAGGTAAGTCCTTGAGCGAAAGTCAGAATGACGCGACAGAGGCAAGACTTGACAAGTACAAGAATCCGGGCGAAAATGATTCGGATTATGTATTTGAAAACGCCGGTTATATGTATGTTAAAAACGACTTGTCGAGTGCAAAATACACCAAGGTATACGCATCCACAACTGTCAAGGTCGGCGGCAATATGAGTGCTGATGGCGCAACAAACGGTTACATCACGCTACGTCACGACGCAAGACTATTTGTAGGCGGCAATATGAAGGCGACCACGTCGATTGACGGCGGTGCATATTCCGAAATGTATGTTGGCGGCAATATGACAGCAACGCTTTCAAACATCAAGCTGCGCGACCAGATGACGTGTTATGTCGGCAAGAATATGACTTCTCCGACCTACATTGAGCTCGGTAAGTACGATGAAAACTTCTATCGAGGCGTAAAGAATGCCAGAATTCAGCAATATCTCAACGAAGCCGGCGATACTCACGCAGATGACCGCGACGACGAACAGGGCAGCACATATGAAGGCGGCGAGTTCGGATATAACGGCGACGAGCATGAGCGTAAGGATAATGAAACTTCATCGGATTCCGCAAACGACAACCAGACTGAAACTGAAAACTCTGAAACCGACAACAAGGATGCCGTAAATGACGAGAACGAACTCGAAAACGATAACAGCGACCTTGCAGTCGGCGGTGAGTATTATGTCGGCGGTAACATCGTTTCCTACACAAGCTACATCCGTGAATACGCTTACACGCGTACTGTTTCGGGCGGCGTAGTAGTTGCACTGCGTCACATCACCCTCCGTCACAACTCTGACCTTTGGGTACTGCCCGAGGTATTCGGTAACACTACTTACCACACAACAGAGTTTGAATATCCTGACGGCTGGAACGATACTCTGTGGTCAACACTTTCGACAACCTTCCAGAAGATAGGTCACGACCTCAAGGAAGACTTTGAGCCGAAACCGGGTAGTATTTACTCACTGGGACAGCTCAGTATGAACAAGAATACCTCAATCTTCGGTACTTACGATACGATGGTATTCAGCCAGACCGTAATGCGCAAAGGCTCGCTCATATTTGTGGGTCACGACTTTGACTGCTGGGCTCCTATTTACAACCTTCAGTCCGATTTCAGCTCGTTTAGCGGATTTATGGATAGTATGAAGGCAAACCTCGGACTCAGCGAGAACAAGACCTATAAGGGCTTTGATTCTTACGATTCCTCGCAGAGAGAGGTTATTAACGGCAAGAAGTCGGAGGCAAAACCGATTGTGATTTATGCCAATAACGAGATTAATATTGCAACTACTGCAAGAATCCGTTACACGTACTTTATCGCAAACAGAGGCAATGTAAACTTTACTAACCTCAACTTTGCTTCCGAAACATCGGAGGTTACGGTTGACGATGCAAAGGATTTACCAAACGGATTTGCGTCATATCAGGGCGATGTAAACTTCTACGCACTGCGCGGAACGCTCGGCGCACTGATGTATGCTCCGCAGGGTAACATCGACCTCGACGGATTTGCGTATAATTTCTACGGCAGCATGGTCGGCGATACGGTTGACATCAACACATTCTACATCAATGTTCACAGATTCAACAACTGGCGTACGCTTGACCTCAACATTGCTTCCTCGTCAAAGGTTTACCTTATCTCTGAAAAGGACTTTGAAAATGCCGAGGCGAATGTTGACGACGTCTATATGTACGGCTACGACAAGAATCCTGACCCGTCAATAAATGAATGGGCACAGCCGTTCTTCCCCGGAGTCAAAACCGACACTGTTACAGCAGGCGATGGCGACACCGGCTACGACGACGGATTCGGAAATTCGTAAATAACAAAAACACCGGCAGGG
>CAMPBI010000027.1 GCA_946637545.1 uncultured Clostridia bacterium
TTTGATATTATTGTAATATGAAGCGGAAAATAATTACATTTACTGTAATACTATTAATTATAAATATTATATTAGCGGTGATTACTGCGGTAACAGACAGCACTGTGTGTCTGACATTGACGATTACAACAGGGACTTTTTTGTATCACTTTGCTATGCGCCTGATTGTAGGCTTTTCTGTGCCTGAAAAATGGAATCCAAATTCGCCGTGGTTCCGGCAGAAGCCGTTTGAAAAACGACTTTATAAAAAAATCGGCGTCAAGAAGTGGAAGAACAAACTGCCTACATTTGACCCTGACTCGTTTGACCTTGAAAAACACAGCCTCTATGAAGTTATTGAAACGATGTGCAAGAGTGAAGTTGTGCATGAAGTTATAATGGTACTGTCGTTTGTGCCTCTGTTTTTCATTATTTTTGCAGGCACACCGGCTGTGTTTATAATTACGTCAGTCATTGCGGCAATGTTTGACGGTGTTTTTGTAATAATGCAGCGTTACAACCGTCCTCGACTTATGAAGATTTATAATAGGAGAGGGGAATAATATGAAATTCAGATGGGGTTATGTCGGCAACGGCAATATTGCAAAATCAACAGCAAAAAGTATTCTGAAAGGTGAGCATTTAATAACGGCTGTTTACGGTAGGAATGCTGAAAAGGCTGAAAAGTTTGCAAGGTCACACGGTGCAAACGTGTATTCTGACTACGATTCTATGCTGAATGCTGAAGATGTGGACGGAATTTATATTGCCACACCTCACACATCGCACCTTGATTACGCTTTGCGTGCAATGAATGCAGGAAAGCCTGTTCTTTGTGAAAAGCCTGTCGCTGTTTGCGAAAAGGATGTTCAAACGCTTATTGACAGTTCTAATGAAAACGGTATATATTTTTGCGAGGCAATGTGGACATGGTTTTCTGATGTGGCACTTAATGTGAAAAAGTGGGTTGAAAACGGCGAAATAGGAAAAGTTAAAAGTGTAGTGATTAATTATGCTTTTCCCGGACTTATGATGAGTAAGAATTCGCGCGTGCTGACGCCTTCAACAGCAGGCGGCGCGCTGCTGGATATCGGCATTTATCCTATAACATATTGCTACAATCTGTTTGGTTATCCCGACAGAATTGAGTGCGATGGCGTTATCAAAAACGGAATCGATATTAAAGAAACGGTAGTACTGTACTACGGCGATGTGAAATGTACACTTAATATGGCACTTGATACGCTTAAAGAAAACTGCTTGATTGAGGGCAATAAGGGGAGAATCACGATGGGATTTTTCCATATGGCGAGCAAGGCGACGCTGAAAAATGAAAACGGAAAGCAGGTTTTTAGCGGCAAGACAGATTATCTGACGGAATTCACTCGTGCAGCAGAAGAAATCCGCGCAGGAAAAACTGAATCAGATTACATACCTCATAAATCGACGCTTGAGTGTATGCGTATTATGGATGAATGCAGACGGCAAATGAACCTTATTTATCCATTTGAATAAAAAATAAACGGCGGTAATCTACCGCCGTTTACCTATTTTTTCGAGCAGACAGGGAACCACTGACAATCAGAACAAATAAAAAGTGGGGTCAGTTCACGATTTGATTTCAGTGCTTCTTTTACTGCTCGGTCATAGGCAGATACTTTTTTGTTGTCTTTGCAAATGCCGTTAATTAAGTTTGGACAGGCGGCGCAAATATCGTCAGCGCTGTCAGTGAGCATATAGTTTTCAGTATTGAGACGTTCTTTTATATCTGCAAGATTGCGGCAAAAATCTTCACTGTAACCCTTGCCCTCAAAACGCGGAACACATAACAGGTGATGATAGCGAAGTTTAATCATTTTACAAATCTCTTCAGCCTGTTTGTAAGGACTGCCGCAATTGCAATTTTTGCCGCGTCAAACGGAATGAAAGGGAACACGCACCAGCCGAGAATTGTGCCGAGTGCTGCAGGCTCGTTTGATTTTGCGTAAATGAACGCAAACCACGCGGTGCCAAAAATATAGCACAAAAGCACACCGACTACCATCGAGAGAACGACAGCCCAGAGCTTGCCCTGTGTTTTATCTGAAACGAATCCTACAATCATCGCCGTGAAAATAAAGCCGATAATGTAGCCGCCTGTTGAACCTCCGATAATTCCAAGTCCGCCGGAAAATTGTGCAAACAAAGGTACTCCGATAGTTCCGAGCAGGATATAGACTATTGTTGCAAGCGTTCCGCGTTTAAATCCGAATAGTCCTGCAACGGTGCAAACACCGAGGGTCTGGAGTGTAATCGGCACGGTAAGAGGAATTGAAATCCACGAGCATACTGCAATCAGTGCGACAGACAAGCCCATATATGCAAGGTCGATTGTTTTGAGTTTTTTGTTTTTTTCTTTTTCCATTTAATCACCAAGAACAATTGTAATTAAGGCAAAGCGTAATGTCAACTATAAATTTAAAATAGGTTTACAATTAAAACAAAAACAAAGAATCTCAAAGAGATTCTTTGTTTAGTTTATTCAATTTCGTCAATATATTGTATTGCGACATCCTTGTTTTCGCCGAAAAGAAATCCCAGTGTATACGAGTAGTCGCCACTTGTCCACGTTGCTTTTGAAACGGCGTCATCCGTGAGGGTGAACGTAACTTGATTTTCGCCGAGCGCAAGCGTTTCGGTTGTGCTTTCCGATTTGTTTTCAGCCTGCGTTTCAGTTTCGGTAGAATAAGTTGCGTCCTGGTTATTCGTCTTTTCCTTGCGGATATAGCCTCCGTCAAAGATTACCTGAATTGCATTTTCTCTGTAAATCTGATACGCCTCAACGCGAATGTCTTTCGGGACCTTGATGCTGAAATCAAGCTTGCGTTCAATTTCTTCAAGCGTGTCGTATCTTTTTGCAATTTCGGTTGTGGTGGTGACCTCCTCTTCCTTGTGGCACGCTGAAAACGAAACTGAAAGTGCAAGAATAGCAACACAAATAGCAATAATAATTTTCTTGCTCATAGACAAAACCTCTTATCAGATTTTTTCAAGCGCATTGTCAATGTCTGCAATAATATCGTCTGCATCCTCAATACCGCACGAAAAACGGATGAGGTCGGGCGAAACGCCGCATTCGCGAAGCTGCTCATCAGAGAGCTGACGGTGTGTAGTTGATGCGGGGTGCAGGCAGCAGGTGCGAGCGTCTGCAACGTGGGTAACAATTGCTGCAAGCTCAAGGCTGTCCATAAACTTTGTAGCCGCTTCGCGTCCGCCTTTTACGCCAAACGATACAACGCCGCAGGTGCCGTGGGGCATATATTTTTTTGCAAGCTCGTACTGGTCGTCGTCCTCAAGCATAGCGCATTTAACCCAGGTGATTTTTGGATGATTTTTAAGATGCTCGGCAACCTTTTTTGCGTTTTCACAGTGGCGAGCTATGCGCAGATGCAGAGTTTCGAGTCCGACATTGAGCAAAAAGGCATTCTGCGGAGCCTGGATTGAGCCGAGGTCGCGCATAAGCTGAACTGTTGCCTTTGTGATATAAGCGCCCTCGCCGAAAGCCTCGGTATAAACAAGACCGTGGTAGCTGTCGTCGGGAGTTGTAAGACCGGGGAACTTGTCGTTCTGCGTCCAGTCAAATTTGCCGCTGTCAACAATTGCACCGCCGATTGTTGATGCGTGTCCTTCCATATACTTTGTGGTGGAATGTGTAACAATGTCGCAGCCGTATTCAAACGGGCGGCAGTTAATCGGGGTAGCAAAGGTGTTGTCGATAATAAGCGGAATACCGTTTTTGTGTGCAACCTCTGCAAACACGGCAATGTCCATAACGTCAAGGCTTGGATTTGAGATAGTCTCGCCGAAAACAGCCTTGGTGTTCGGCTTAATAGCAGCCTGGATTTCCTCTGCAGTAGCATGCGGTGACACAAAAGTAAAATCAATGCCGAGTTTGCGCATTGTTACATTGAAAAGATTGAACGTGCCGCCGTAAATTGCCGATGACGAAACAATGTGGTCGCCTGCCTGCGCAATGTTGAATATAGCATAAAAGTTTGCCGCCTGTCCCGACGCGGTGAGCATTCCTGCAACGCCGCCCTCGAGCAGTGTGATTTTCGCAGCCGCATAGTCGTTTGTAGGATTTTGCAGACGCGTGTAAAAGTATCCCGAAGCCTTCAGGTCAAAAAGGTCGCCCATTGCCTCGGATGAGTCGTACTTGTAGGTGGTCGACTGCACAATCGGGATTACTCGCGGTTCGCCGTTTTTCGGCTTGTATGCACCCTGCACACAAATTGAATCAATTTTCATTTTTTATGTCCTCCTAATGGGTTATAATGTGCCAAAACTGTTGACGAGTCTGTCATATTCCTCGTCCGTAATCGAAATAACGCTGCCGTGGCGCGGCTGTGTTTCGTTGATTGTGGTTTCGGAATTGTCAAGCGTGCTGAAATTTCTGAAGTCCTTGCTGACGTTCAGCACAAAGTAGCCGTCAAGGTACGCGTCGGCAAGCATCACAAGCGTGTCAGTGCCGTTGATAAAGTACGCGTTGCAGCCCTCAAGTGCGATATCGCTTGACAGTATCTTCTGCGGATTTGTGGGGTCTGAATACGGACCGTTCACGTTTTTGCTTGTTACATAGCAGATGGTCGCGTTGTCCTCGTCCTTGTAATAAAGGTAATAAAGGTCGTTCTTTTCGTCGTAAATAATATCACCGTCAATGGCGTTGTTCTTATTTTCATCACCGAGCTCGGGCTTGTAGAGCAGCTGCGGATAAGTGTACTTGCTCTGGTCGAGCAAATCGTCGGTGTAGCAGTAGTACATAACGGTGTGATTCTGCGAGATACTCCAGGACGCAAGCGCAAAGTAAACCATATACCTTTGTTCTTTTTCATCCCAGATAACCTGCGGCGCCCAGCAACGCTGAATATCGTCAGCGCCTGTGATTTGGCTCATATTGATAATTGTTTCATCAGTCCATTCGACAAGGTCTGTTGAACGCCAGATTACCATAGTATTGCTGTTTCCCCACCATCCCGTGTTGCAGTCCATATCGGTTGCAATCAGATAGTAGTATTCATCCTGACCCTTAAAGATATACGGGTCACGGCAGTTGAGCGTACCCTTTGTCTGCGTGATAACCTCGTTGTTGTTTTTCAGAGGAGTAAAGGTGTAGCCATCCTTTGACACAGCAAAGTGAATTCGTTGCTGACTTGTGCTGTTGCCGGTAAAGTAAGAAAACAGATATGCGTCTTTTTTCGATTTCGTCGGAACAACATTCTTGAGCACAACAGTTGTGCACGAGCGTGCAGGAATGCACACTGCGTCAGTCGTTTTGCCGTTCTGGAAGAGCTCAAGGTTTCTTGTTTCATCGGTTACATATGTTTTAAAATAGTTGTAACCGCTCGATTCAAGGCTTGTGTATTCAATTGTATCGGAGTTGTTGATATAAACAATTGCAACGCTGCCGTCAGGGTTGAGATATGCCGACTCTTCAATATAGTTGTATTTGTCAGTGCCGGTGTTGTCGCCGTCCTTCCAGGTGTAAATATTTTCGGGTTTAGTATAAAGATTTGCACCAAACGACGAGCCTGTTTCAACCTTAATTCGCTTTGCGCCCTCCTGAATAAATTTTGAATAGTTGCCAAGGCACCAGAGTCTTTTGGCAGTTTGAATATTTGAGTGGTCGTTTGAGTCAATATAAACAAGACTGTCGGTATAAATGCCTTTGCCGCAGGCAGTCCACCAGTCCCACTCAACAGCGTTGAGAATAGTCATATCCTGATAGATAATGTCCGCCATGGCAAGACCGTAGTCAATTCCCATACCGTTCGTTGAACCGCCTGCCGCCTGTGTATGACCGACAACGCCCGAGTTGCCGTCGTTGTACATCTGGCAATATTCAGAGCATTTTATTTTTTTAATCGAACTGTATTTTGACGCGCTGATATCAGACATAATCTGCTGTCTGTCGCTTGCCGCTGCCCAGTATGAGTGGGTGTCGAGAGTGTCAACATAGCGGCGGATAGCGCGGGTGTCTTCGTTTGCAACGTTCTGCGTTATACCGAGCGTCGTCTTTTTGACAGTGGCAGAAAAGTTTGCATCAAGGAATCGTCCCCACCACCAGCCGTGGTTAAGCTGTGCGCATTCCCAAACGGCGAGCTCAACCTTTTTGCCGTTTGAGCCGTTGAGCTTTTCACTCGCCTCCAGTGCAGGAATCATTGCGTTATTGTAAAAATCGCGCGCATCCGTTGGCTCAAAGTGGCAGCCTTCCTGACCGCAGGAAATGCTTCCGTCACCGTTGTACCAACCCGTCCAGCCCCATTCGGGCTCATTAATCGGGGACACCTCGGTAACGTTGTAGCCCTCGTCAATAAAGTGCTCGGCGCTCTTAACAACATAATCTGCAAACGCGCCAAAGTTGCTGCTTGGCAGATTACAAGGAACATCCTCACCTTCGCCGACAGGATTGCCGTAAGCCTTGCCGTTATTCGTCATAAATGTAGGTGCGGAGTTTGAAAAGAGTTCAACCTTCACATTCGGGCAGAAGGTGTTTGCCCACTTCAGCGAATTCATAGCACCCGGGTCGGCATCCCAGTCGTAAGTGCCGTCCTCATTGAGAAAACACCTTGTTCTTGTGCCGACATTGTATAGCTGACTGTCGTCAATTGAGCCAGCGCCAAGGTTGTAGCGGTAGATGTTCAGACCGATACCGCCGTTTTTTGAGTAGAGCAGGCGGAGCACATCTTTTGCGTTATCCCACTCGCCAACTTCGGGTGACCACCAGGCGCCCGATGCGCCAAAGCCCTCAATAGTCTGATATGTTGTTGAGGTGTCAATCGTGGTGGCCTTGCCCGTTGTGTCAATATTGTTAATGTTTTTGGTAATAATCGCCCAGTCGCGTCCGTTGATAAAGCCGTCGGCGTTTACGTCAACACGGCTGTCATAGTCAGGCTGACTGTATGCGTTGTCAATGTCATAAGTTGAGAGTGCCTCTGCAAAGTATACCATCGGCTCAATTACCGAAAAGCGAAAATCGTTTTCGCCGCAACGTCTGCACTCATATTTGTAATCTGAACCTTCAGTGCCTGTGCACTTGTAGTCGTGACCGATAGCGTCAACGAAGTTTGATTTGAGTTCATCCTCATCGCAGTAAATGCAGCCATAGCGTTCGTATCCCTGCTGCGTGCAGGAGGGCTCTACGGTTGTGCTGTCGTAAAAGTGGTTGCCGTCAACACAGTAATAGTGCCAGTCATAGCTTTTGTGATTTTTGTACTGAGTGCGGTTTTTTACAACAAAATCATATGTCGTTGTATGAACGCCCGAAGGTCCGAAAAATCTTGCATATCCGCCGTTTCCGTTGCCGAAAGCGTCAGCTCCGATTTCAACGTCAGTGCTGAAAATTTTGATGTAGTTAAAGCCCGTGCCGAAAAAAGCACCCTCGTCAATGTACTTTGTGTTTGACGGAATATCAAGCCAGTAAGTTGTGCCGGTGCAGTTCTGGAATGCGTGGTGCCTGATGTGCAAATCACCGCTGCCCTCGGTAAACCTGATTGTTTCGATTGAGGTGCAATTTGAAAATGCGTAGTCCCAGATGTCCGTAAGCTCATCGTCGAACTGAACGCTGCCGAGCTTTGCATCGTCGCCGAACGCACCCCAACCGATTGCGTAAATGTTTGTAAAATCAGCGCTCGCTAGGTTCGCGTAATCTGCAAAAGCAGATGTAGAAATTGACGCTTTTGCATCAGTTTGCGCAAACGAAATGCTGTCAACAGCAGTTTTGAGGTCAGCCCAGGGGGTGCTGGTCATATCGCCCGAGCCGCTGAAGGTGAGAGCAAAGCTCCACATATCATAGCTGTATGTAAGCTTTGTTTGCGAATATGTGTTATCAGAGCATTCGCCGCTCATTATGCTTGTCGGCACAACGGTGATACCGCTGTATGCGAGATTTGAGTTGTCCGAAATAATTACTTTCAGCGCAGAGCAGCCGTCAAAAACGCCTGTGCCGAAGCCTGTAAATTTGCTGCCGAGTCTTACAAGCCGCAGCGAAGTACAGCCCTTGAAGAAATAGTCGGGAACAATTCCATCTGTCCACCAGCGCTCGCCGAGGTATGCCACCTTGAGCGCGGTGCAACCCTCAAAAACAGACGAGTACATCCAGTTGAATGAGCTTGGAAGCTCAACCTGCGTCAGCGCGGTGCAGTTCATAAATGCGTTGTTGCCGATTGTGTCAATTGAACCAAAGTCAACAGAGGTAACATTGCTGCAGCCGTCAAATGCGTACGAGCCGATATTAACAACGCCTTCTTCAATAATGATTTTTGTGATGTCTGTACGGCTGTCGTACCATCCGGGACGAGCCGCACCGTTATTCACAAAGTCAGCCATTCTGGCCTCGCCCGACGAGCCCTTATTAATTGTAAGCGTACCGCCCGAAAGGGTCCAGGTAACGTTACTGCCGTTAGTACCGCAGTTGCCCGAGCCGTCGGCAAGTGCCGTGAGGTTAACACTCATCAGCGCTGACAGCGCAATTACTATGCAAAGCGTAAATGATATGATTTTTTTCATAGCAAATTCTCCACAAATTTGATTTTACTACTTGTTTTTGTCGTAAATGATTTTCAGTCCGTCAAGCAACAGATTATGACTGAGTATAATATCGTGCCTGCAGTTTTTGATAATTTGCGAGCCCAGTCCGCCCGTAATGATAACAGTTGCCTTTTCGCCCAGCTCTTCCTCAAACCTGTCAATAAATCCGTCAATCATAGCGGCGGTGCCGATTACCGCACCCGAGCGCAGACTGTCTATTGAATTTGTGCCGATAACCTTTTTCGGCGCAGAAATTTCAATCAGCGGCAGAAGCGCCGTTCCGCTTGCAAGCGCGGTGAGTGAGGTTTTGACTCCCGAGGTGATTACCGCGCCGATAAAGTCGCCGTTTTTGTCAATCACCGAGCCGGTTGTCGCAGTGCCGAGGTCGAATATAATAATGGGGCAGGGGAACTTTTCCTTTGCCGCAACTGCGCCGACTACCATATCTGCGCCGAGCTGCGACGGGTCGTCAATTTTGATTGAAAGCCCCGTTTTGATTCCCGGACCCACAACAAGCGCGTCCTGACCGGTTACAAATTTTACTGCCTTGCGAAGTGGTCTTATAAGCGGCGGCACAACGCTTGAAATAATTGCGCCGTCGATTTTGCCGTATACGCCGCGGAGCTTTAAAAAAGTGTCGAGCTTAATTGAATACTCGTCCGAAGTAGCGTTAATATTAGTGTGCAGTCTGCCTTTATGAATTATTTTGTCGCCGTCGAGCACACCGAGCACTATGTTGGTGTTGCCCACATCTATTGCAAGAAGCATAGTATCACCCCGTTAGAATATAATACATCATCTTATATAATAGCATATATTAATTACATCTGTAAAGAGTTTTCTTTTACTTGAACGAGTGGTGCAAATGTGGTATAATATTTGCTAATGATTTTAAGCAGGTGAAAATATGGAAAACAAATCCTTGATATTTGATTTTGACGGCACCGTTTGCGACACTGGCGAGGGTATCAAAAAGAGTGCAAAGTTTGCGCTTGACTCGTTTGGAATTGAGTCGCCCGAATGGGAGGAGCTTGATTACTTTATCGGCCCGCCGCTTCTGATTACATTTCAGGAGAAATTCGGCAAAACTCCCACCGAGGCTGATGAGCTTGTCAAAAAATTTCGTGAGCGTTACAGCAAAACGGGACTTTTTGAAAGCAGACTTTACGACGGCGTAAAGGATATGCTCAAAGCACTGAAGAACGACGGCTTCAAAATCGGTATAGCCTCGTCAAAGCCGCAAAAATTCATAGAGGAGCTGCTGGCGCATTTTGAAATAATCGAGTACTTTGACAGCGTCTGCGGTGTTTCGTTCAAGGCTGACTGCGAGCCTAAAACAAGTATTATTGCGCGCTGCGCAGAGGAACTCGGTGCGGACAGCGGCTTCACCTTTGTTGTGGGCGACACACACTATGACATTGACGGAGCAAAGGAAAACGCTCTGAAATCAATCGGCGTTAACTGGGGCTACGGCACCAAGTTTGAACTGATTGAAAGCGGAGCTGATTTTATTGTGGACAAGCCGGAGGATGTCGAGGCTGTTGCACTTGGACTGTACGAACAGACCGACAATGTTACAGGCATTTTCAGCGGCAACGTGCTCACCGTGCACCACGACGATGTCACACTTTGCAACGGCAACAGCGCCAAGCGCGAGTGCGTTGACCACCCGGGCGGAGTTGCGGTAATCGGTCTCACCGATAATAACGAAATCCTGCTTGTAAGGCAGTTTCGATATCCTTACAAAGAGGTGATTTTTGAAATTCCTGCCGGCAAACTTGAAAAAGGCGAGGACCCGTTTGACGCAGGCGTTCGCGAATTCAAAGAGGAATGCGGAGCAGTTGCGGACAATTATTTTTCACTTGGCGAAATCTATCCGTCACCCGGCTACACAAACGAAATTATACGCCTTTACGGCGCAACGGGGCTTCGTTTTGAAGAACAGAATCTTGACGATGACGAGTTCCTCCAGATTGTAAAAATGCCGTTTGACGAACTTATTGACCGCATTATGACAGGCGAAATTAAGGACGCAAAAACCGTTGCGGCAGCCCTTAAATTAAAATATCTTAAAAAATAACATACTACTTATTGAACTATGATATATCTTGACAACAGTGCAACCACTATTCCCGAAAAGGAGGTTGCAGATAAAATTTATGAAATGCTGACTGTGAATTTCGGCAATCCGTCGAGTTTTCACAAGGCTGGGCTTGATGCCTTTTCGGAACTGAAAAAGGCTCGCGAAAGCGTTGCAAAGGCTCTGTCCTGCGAAAGCGAAGAGGTGTACTTCACATCGGGTGGAACCGAGGCGAATAACCTCGCTATCCTCGGAGCAGTGCAGGCGCTGAAGCGGCGCGGCAATCGTATTGTCACTACTGCAATTGAGCACGAAAGCGTGCTTCAGACAATCGACGAGCTTGAAAAGCAGGGCTTTGAGGTCGTGCGCCTTGCACCCGATAAATCGGGCAACATTACCAGGCAGCAGATTGCCGAGGCGGTGAATAGCGACACGATACTTGTGTCGGTTATGTATGTCAACAACGAGGTCGGCTCGGTAATTCCCGTTGACTTTATCAAAAAGGCAGTCCAAAGGGCAGGCGCTCCCGCGCTGATTCATATCGACTGTGTACAGGCGTTTGGCAAAATACCCGTGCGCCCATCAAAGCTCGGCGCAGATTTGGTCAGCGTAACTGCTCATAAAATTCACGGACCAAAGGGAGTCGGCGCGCTTTATATCAAAAAAGGCACAAGGCTTGTTCCGCGGCTTTTCGGCGGCGAGCAGGAAAAGAAGCTGCGCCCGGGTACAGAGGCTATTCCGCTTATTGCCGGCTTTGGCACCGCGTGTGAGATGATTCCTGATTACAGGGAGCAGGCGTCACAAATTCGCAAGATTAACGCCTATGCGCGTGAAAAACTACAGGGCATTGACGGAATTATCATTAATTCCGATGAAAATGCAAGCGATTATATTATTAATTTTTATGTGCCCGTATTTATGACAAGTCAGACGGTGGTGCAGCATCTTTCATCAAAGTACGGAATCTGCATCAGCAATGGTTCAGCGTGTGCCAAGGGCAAAAAAAGCCATGTGCTCACAGCGATGAAGCTTCCCGACAAGGTTATTGAACGCTCGGTCAGAGCTTCATTTTCGCGCCACACGACTAAAGAGGATATTGACGCGCTTATTACTGCGCTTGAAGAAACAGTAAAGGACTACAAACAATGAACGAAATTATATTAATCAAAAACGGCGAGCTCGTGCTCAAAGGACTGAACCGCAACACCTTTGAGGACATTCTTATCAAGAATATGAAAAAGTCACTGCGCGACCTTGGCGAATTTACTTTCACCAAAAGCCAGTCTACTATTATGGTAAAACCCGTTGATGAGGACACTGACCTTGACGACGCTGTTGACAGGCTCAAAAGAGTGTTCGGCATTGCGGCACTTTCGCGTGCGGCAGTTTCAGAAAAGGATATGGACTGCATCAAATCCATCAGCAGCGAATACCTTGACGACGAGCTTTCACTTGCAAAAACCTTCAAGGTTGAAGCAAAGCGCAGCGACAAAAAATTTCCGCTAAAGTCACCCGAGATTGCAAGGGAACTCGGCGGCTATTTACTTTCAAAATTCAATCATCTCAAGGTTGACGTGCACAATCCGGATGTGACTGTCACAGTTGAAATCCGCGACAATTATGCCTTTATCCGCGGTAACAATATCAAAGGCGCCGGAGGAATGCCTGTGTCCACAAGCGGCAGGGCAGCGGTGCTTATCAGCGGCGGTATTGATTCACCCGTTGCGGCGTATATGATGGCAAAGCGCGGTATAGAACTCGTAGCAGTTCACTTTGCCTCGCCGCCGTACACAACAGAGCTTGCCGAAGAAAAGGTTATGGAGCTGCTCCACCGTGTTGCAAAATACAGCGGACCGATAACAACCTATGTTGTGCCGTTTACCGAAATTCAGGAGCGAATCCGCGAGGACTGCCCTGAAGAATTTTTCACAATAATTATGCGCCGTTATATGATGAAAATCAGCGAGATTATCGCACATCATCAGAACTGCAGCGCACTTATTACGGGCGAGAGCGTGGGTCAGGTTGCAAGCCAGACAATTTACGCGCTCGGCTGTACAGATGCAGCGTGTGAAATGCCTGTGTTCCGTCCGTGCATCGGTATGGACAAGGAGGAAATCATACGCATTTCGCGCAAAATCGACACCTTTGACACATCAATTTTGCCATACGAGGACTGCTGCACTGTGTTTACACCAAAGCACCCCAAAACACGCCCGCAGCTTTCTGCGGTAATTGACGCGGAAGCGTCACTCGACAGCGACGCGCTTATTCAGCGTGCAGTCGACGGCGCGCGCCGCACTGTAATTAAATAAAACATTATGCTAATAATAGAGTTATGAGTAAAGAATTTGATTATAACGAACTTGACGAAATTCTGAAAAAGGTTCGCAACCAAAACGAAAAAGATGACGCTTTTGAGCCTCTTGAGCCTCCGAAAACACGCGAGCAAATGCGTGCCGAAACTGTGGAGGAAAACAGCGAACCGAAAGAAAATAAAAAAGCAAAAGTTAATATTCCGAAAGTTAAGATTGACTCGGGCGTTGTGAAGGCTAATTTCAAAACACGCCTTTTGCCAAGGGTGACAGCCGTGCTGAAAAGGATATTTACACGACAGCTTTTAATTGCTCTTGGCTGCGTTGCCGTTGCCGCAGGTCTGGTGTTTGGCGGAATAAAGCTTCACGAGTATTCAAAGGTTGCCTATCTTAAACCTTATATTGAAAAGTACGACATCGAGTATCCGGTGGGTATTCGCGAGGAGTTCTGCGACGCTTACGGCAGAGACCGTACTTTTGCAGGAGAAATTGTGTTTGACGATTCGGGCAGAGCTTTTTCTGTCAGCGGCAGCAATAACAAGGGTGAAGGGCATATGGACTTTGGCGGCACCGTGCTCAAAGAGCAGCACCTTCGTTCAGTGTCGCTTGACACAAATCCGCTTGAAAAATACTACTCAAACGCAAAATCATTTGTTGCTTCAAAGCAGCGCGTTGTTTTCAGAACGCTTTTCGGCGATGAGGAGTACCGGGTTGTTGCAGCGTATTTTGCCAACACAAACCCCGATAACGACAACGGCTATGTGTTCCCGTATAACGCATGGGGAAATATGACAAAAAAGAGCTTCAACTCTTACATTGACCGTGTCAAAACGCGTTCGCTGTATCACACTACGGCAGAGCTTCACTACAGCGACAGCTATCTGTCTGTCAATATGCCGACTGACAGCGAGGTCGATTCGCGATTTGTGGTTTTGTGCGTTAAGGTGCGCGACGGTGAGGAATTCAGCAAAATAACATCAACACGCAAGAATACCAGAATCAGAAAAACGCAGGCATGGTACGACGAAAACGGCGAGAAAAATCCATATTATCTCGCTGCAAAATGGTATCCCGAAATTTACACCGACGCGAAACTCACAAAAACAAAGCAGCTTTCTGCAAAGGATTTTGAGGTATGAAAAAAATAATTTCAAGTGCAATTCTTTTCCTGTTGGTTTTTTCGGTTTTCACTTCCCAGGTGTTTTACGCCGAGGAAATTCAACAGCAGGCTACGTCAATCAAGGGCGTCGGTGCGAAGATAACCTGCTCGTATCAAAAGGAGCTTGAGCGTAATATCACAGTATCGCCGTCAAACGGAGGCAGGACTGTCCGCCTCCAGATTTACAGTAGCAAGTACGAAAAATATGTCACGCTGAAAACTTACAAAACAGCCGACAGCGACGCCGCAACCGTAAAAATTGTTTTTCCAAAAGAACGTCGCAGACGTTGCACGGGACAGTGGAAAATCGTTGTTGAAAAAAGTGCTGCAGCTGAAAAAGCGGAAAAGAAAATCAAGGTTACGACAACAAATATCGTTACCAAAAATATTACTGCAGGGTCTGCATGTATTTACTGCGTTGACGACAACCAGCTTATTTACGGCAAGCTTATTACAAAGCGTCGCAAGATGGCGAGCGTAACAAAAATAATGACGGCTTATGTTCTGCTTGAAAATGCAAAGCTCAGCGAGCAGACAAAGGTGTCAAAAAATGCGGCAAAAACACCTTACGCCTGCCTGAATATGAAAGCGGGGGACATTTACACCTACAAATCCCTGATGTACTCGCTGATGCTGCCATCATCAAATGATGCAGCCACTGCAATCGCAGAGGGCGTGGGCGGCTCATCCAAAAAATTTGCAAAACTAATGAATGCCAAGGCTGATGAACTCGGGCTGAAAAACACCCATTTTGTTACGCCTCACGGGCTTGACGCAAAGGGACATTACTCGAGCGCCTGGGACATCTGCGTGATTATGGGAAATGTCTATTCAAAAAGCCCTGCGTTCAGAAAGGTTATTGCATCAAGTAAGTATTCCTTTACAACAAAAAAATACAAGCAGAGCAAAACAGTTTACACCACCGACTCGCTGAAAGGCTATTCCAAAAAGCACAAGGGCGGCAAAACAGGGTTCACAACGCCTGCAGGTTACTGCTTTTGCGGAGTGTATGAGCACGGGGGCAAAACTTATGTTGCCACTGTCCTTCACTCAAGCAGCGGCGCTATGAGATGGAGCGATACTAAAAAACTCTATGAGTATATCGACAAATACGCCTCAACAAAATATTAAGGTGATACTATGAAAAAATTTAAAAGATTTTTGTCAGTTCTTATTGCCGTTTCGGTAATGGTGACAGCAATTTGTATTCCCGCAAGTGTGCTCGCAACAGCGTTTAAAAGCACGATTGACGCGTTTGAATACAAGGATTACAGCATTCCTGCTTACGATGGGGACTTGTACGAGGTAATCGAGGGAAATGTTCCGCACTTTACTTCCTCCCAGCTCAATCAGAATATTTATGAAAAATACGGCAAGCTCGACTCGCTTGGCAGAGTGACCGCCTGTATTGCGAATATTGACAAAAGCCTTAAAGGAGGAAAAAGGGAAGATATAAGCTCTGTACATCCCACGGGATGGGTGCAAAAGGCGTACAGCTTTGTCAGTGGCGGATATCTGTATAATCGCTCGCATCTTATTGCGCATCAGCTTACGGGCGAGAATGCGAACAAGAATAATCTTATGACAGGCACCTGTGCGTTCAATCAGTCAGGTATGGTGCCGTTTGAAAATCAGGTTGCGGCATACGTCCAGGCAAATGACAATAACAATGTGCTTTACCGAGTAACGCCCGTTTTTGAGGGCGACAACCTGCTTGCAAACGGTGTTATTATGGAGGCGGAGAGTGTTGACGACCACGGCGCAAGCGTTTGCTTTTGCGTCTTTGTTTACAACGTGCAAAGCGGAGTTGCGATTGACTACTCGTCGGGGCAGAGCGTCGAAAACGGCAAAACTCTCGACCTGTCGGGCGCTTATATTGAACTTTCCAAAAAGACATATGCCTACACCGGTAAGCTGTACAAGCCGGCTGTAACAGTCAGCCTTGACTTTGCGAAAATCTCGCCGTCGGATTATTCGGTAAGATATACTAATAACAAAAACGTCGGTACGGCAACGGTTACTGTAACAGGCAAGGGAAGCTGCACGGGCAGCAAAAAGATAACATTCAGGATTGTGCCGAAAACGGCGAGTATATCAAAGCTGACTCCTGCCAAAAAAGCGCTTACAGTCAAGTGGAGACGGCAAACTGTTCAGACAAACGGCTATCAGATTCAGTACAGCACTTCGGCAAAATTTAAAAGCGCAAAGGCTGTTACAGTCAAAAGCAACAAAACGGCACAGCGCAAAATAACAGGACTGAAGGCAAAGAAAAAGTACTATGTGCGAATCCGCACGTTTAAAAATGTTGGCAGCAAGCGCTATTATTCCGCGTGGTCAACAGCCAAAAGCATAAAGACAAAATAAAAACGGAACACTCTG
>CAMPBI010000028.1 GCA_946637545.1 uncultured Clostridia bacterium
GCGGTATCAAGAACTGGGTTGTTATGCGTCAGTCGGGTATTCTTTATCCGAATATCCTTAAGAATATGGACCCGATTATGTTCCACGTTCCGATTAACGGCGTTCTTGAGTGGTGCACAGTTGAGGATTCGGGCAGACTTATGTGCAATCTTGTGCTTGAGGATATGCAGGGTAACCTTGGCGCTGATTTCTGGAATCACTATTTCAACATCGGTTCAGGTAAAGAGTACAGACTTTCAAACTATGAATTTGAAAAGCTCCTGCTCGGCACACTCGGTCTTGCAGGTCCTGAAAAGCTCTTTGACGCTAACTGGTTTATTACAAAGAATTTCCACGGTCAGTTCTATGCTGACGGCGACAAGCTTGAGGAATTCCTTCACTTCCGTGAGAATCTTCCTGTACAGGATTACTTTAACCGCCTTGCTGACCAGGTTGAATTCTATTTCAAGATTCCGCGTTACCTTCCGAAGAGTGCTGTTGCCGCTGCTGCAAAGCCGTTTATGAAAAAGCTTGCACAGACCAAGGACTTTGGTACTCTCGACTGGGTTAAAACACAGGAGCCGAACAGAATTTCTGCTTACTACGGCTCAATTGAGGAATATAATGCTATTCCTAAATCATGGGACGAATTCGAGATTCGCGAATTCAACAAAGACCAGTCTGACGCTGATAATTACAAGCTTGACCACGGCTATGACGAGAGCAAGCCTGAATCAGAACTCACAATCGAGGATATGCAGCAGGCTGCTAAATTCCGCGGCGGCGAGTGCCTGAGCAAGAAGATGAAGAAGGGCGACCTTTCAACAAAGCTCAAGTGGAAATGCGGTTACTGCGGCGCTGAATTTGAGGCTTCGCCTAACCTTATTCTTCTCGGCGGTCACTGGTGTCCGGAATGCTACGTTCCGCAGAAGGCGTGGGATTACGACAACATCGCAAAGACAAATCCGTTCTTTGCACAGGTTTGGTACCCGAGCCACAGAGAGGATGAGTGCAACGTTTACAAGTTTGACGACCTCTTCCAGGTTGACGGCGTAAAATGGGACGACATTAAGAGATAAATCATAAAAATGCCTTGCATACGCGAGTATGCAGGGCATTTTTTAATGGATAGATTTTTTAAAGTCGATTTCTGCGATGTGCAAAAGCTTTTCTTTTGAGTTGAGTTCAGGGCTGCCGGAGACCATATTAACAAGAATGTCAAGTTCTTTTGCAATTTCCGCACCGCTGAAGCCAATTGCGATTAAATCATTTCCGTTGATTTTGAGGTCGCTTACTTTGTACGGCTCGCCGCTTGCAAGTATGTCTGAAGTCTGTTTTTTTATTCTTAAAAGCGTATCAATTTCGGGCTGCGAGAGTTCAAGATTGTGACTTTTTAAGTCGGCGATTTTGAAATCAATATAATCGAAAGTCAAATCCTCGCCGAGAGTACGAAGCCACTTTTTGATATTTGACGGTTTTTCGGTGATATACAAATCGTGATACTTAATGAGCGTGAGTACCTTATGCCTTACATCGTTACTTGCGTGCAGACGTTCAAGGATTTCACTCGCCTTCTCCTCGCTTACAATCGGATGACCTTTAAAATGGTCCTGCCCGTTTTCATCAGTCGTTCTGGTAAACGGCTTGCCTATGTCGTGAAAAAGCATAGCAAGACGCATATAATCCTTTTTCGGCGTGAGCGAAACTGACTTTACTATGTGAGTATATACATCATACAGATGCCATTTGCTGTTCTGCTCAAAATCGAAGCAAGGTATCATTTCGGGAATTATTACTGCAATTATATCGCGATAGTCAAGCAATATTTTTTCGCAGTAATCACCTGAAAGGAGTTTTATTAATTCTGTATAAATGCGTTCTGTCGCAATGTTTTTAAGCAGCTCTTTATTGTCGAAGAGAGCCTTTGAGGTGCATTCTTCAATTTCAAATCCAAGCACCGAGGCAAAGCGCAATGCTCGCATAATCCGCAGTGCATCCTCTTTAAAACGCTTGTCGGGCTCCCCGACTGCTCTGATAAGCTTTGCATTTATATCATCAACGCCGCCGAATTCATCAACAAGCCCGTCGCTGTCATTATACGCGAGGGCGTTTACTGTAAAATCACGGCGTGCGAGGTCGGACTTGAGGTCGGTTACGTACTGTACGGTTTCAGGGTGACGGCTATCCAGATAATCGCCGTCCGTTCTGAAGGTTGTAATTTCAAACGGCTCGCGCTCAACCACTGCAGTTACAGTGCCGTGCTTAATGCCTGTTTCAATAAACTTTATGCCACTGTCAGAAAGCACTTTTTCGACCTGCCCGGGAGTAGCAGAGGTTGTAATATCCACATCGCCTGCAGGTCTGCCGAGAATCGCGTCACGGACAAAACCGCCCACTGCATATGCAGAAAAGCCGTTTTTTTCAAGCAAATCTATTAACTTTTTCGCATTAGTCGGTAAAGTCATAGTATTATTTCCAAAATTATTTTTTACTATTCTATCACAAAAAGCAGAATAATACAAATGGTGATTTGATGAACAGCTATATTCTCTACTCGCTTGTGTTTCTGCTTGGCGGAAACGCTTACTGCTTAATTGAGCTGCTTTACAGGGCAAGAACGCATTACAGTATGTTTTTCTGCGCAGGGTTTGCCGTGTTGATACTGTTCTATATTTTCAGCACGCGAAGTGTATCACCGCTAACGTTTGCACTAATCGGCACAATTGTGATAACCGCACTTGAATTCATTTTCGGCATAATATTCAATTTATTTCTTGATATGCAGGTGTGGGATTATTCGTCCGTACCGCTAAATCTTCTCGGGCAGATTTGCCTGCCGTTTTCGGCAATATGGTTTGTATTCAGCATAGGAATATACTATATTTTCAAAGTATTAGGGAGAGCTTAACGCTCTCCCCTTTTAGTCCTGCAAATAGAGTTTTACAAAGCTCTTTTCATTGAATTTGTCAAGCTCTTCAACAGCCTGCTTGATTTCGTCCTCGTTCATTTGCGGGTGCTCCTCGGGATAATCCCAGTTTGTGAACGGATTTTCCTTTGTGCAAAGCATTTTGCCGTCCTTAAGCACCCACGGATAAGTGAGAATTTTGCGTTTGTTTTTAACGTAAATCAGCGTACCTGCCCTGCCGTTCGAAATATTTTTGAAATAGACAAGTCCTTTTGCCTGTTTCATAAGAATTCTGATTTGCTGGTCAAACGGCATCTTTTTGAACTGATGTCGGTTGATTAGCGGCAGAATTATTATTCCGAGCAGCAAAAGCGCTGCGACTGCCGCAACAATTCCGATTAAAGCTGCAGATGTCAACTGTTATCAACTCCAAGCGTTATAATTTCAAACGGGCTGTACTCTATGGTCGTAGTTTCGCCTGTTACCTCCTCAAGCATATTGAGGATTTTAACAGACTTGTCAAGGTGGATAATGCCGCGATTACCGCTCTGCTCGCAGAGTCGGATAACCGTCATTTTGCCGTCCTCGCTGTGCTTTGCTGCCTGGAGGAAAAGCGGCTCAAATGTCGGAAGCTTCCACTCGCTGTCGCACTTTATAAGCGGTGAATTATACTGTAGCGCAATATCGTTGATGCCTGCGTTAATAGCGTCGCTCCTGTGCGGCATAATCATATAGCAGAAATCATGATGTCCGAGGTCTGACGTTACATCGGGGCGCTCTGTTGCACGAAGGAGAGAAAGGCTCATAGTGCTGTTTTCAAACCCCACGCCGTACTTGCCGTCGTTAATGAGAGCAACGCCGCCGAACGCCTCGGCAACAGAACACCACTTGTGATGACAGGTTTCAAAACGTGCCTGCTGCCAGGAGGTGTTGCGATGAGTTTCACGCTCTATATAACCTGCCGAGGTGTCGCAAAGCGCCTTACGGGTGAGGATATTACAGTCAAACACAGCCTTTGCGAGCTTGTGGCTCTCGTGCCAGTCAACGATATTTTCAACTTCAATTCCCCTGCTCTGACGGAACAGGCGTATAAGCATTGTCCACTGCGATTTTTCTGTTGCAAGAACAGTTTTGAAGGTCGCACACTCGCCGTCGATTTCAAAAAGCCCGAGCGGCTCTTTGACAGTGAGTTCAATCTGCTTGTCCTTATAATTTGGCAGAATATCCCAGGCATCGTAGTTACCCGGACGGTCATCGTAAATCTTAAGTTTGTTAAAATCGTCCTTTGCCCACTCTCTGCCGAGTTCTTTGTCATAAAGCGAGGCAAATGAACCGTCGTCATTAAAGGAAACGGAATAAAACGGCGTTACGGCATCCTGTCCGTGAATCGCAATCCAAGAGGTGTCGCCCTTTGCGGAGCGAAGCGACTTTGATTTCATCGGCTCAATATTCGGGATGAGCCAGTTGCCTTTTTTGCCGTAGCGGCTTGACGTGCCGTTTTTATTTTCCACAAATGTAAGCGCATCGCGCTTGATATTGAGTGTGTTGAAATACCTGCTGCCGCTTCCGATAATCTCGTCAAGCGCCATTTCAATTTCGGCATAGTCTGCCATCGCGTCTTCGAAAACGGGATGAATATGAGAGCCGGGCAGAATATCGTGGAACTGGTTTACAAGAAACTTTTTGTACAGTTCGGTGATGCGTTTTTGATTATTATCGCCGCGCATAACAGAAACAATTTCGGCATTTCTGAACTTAAACTCAAGGCGCCGGTTTGCGCGTTTCATATCTGACTTTGTGGTGAAGGTGCCGCGGTGCATTTCAAGATAGAGTTCGCCGTCCCATACCTCAAGATTCTTGTTATCCTTGAGGTTGCGTTCAAGGAACTCTGCTCCGCCCATATGCTCGCAGTGCGGCATAACAGACACCTTGTCAAAGCGGTGCATAAGCTCAATCATTTCCTCGGTACAGCCCGAGCCGCCGTCGCCGTAGCCAAACATATTCATTGTCTGTCCGCCAAGGTCCTTGTCGATATATGCGTCCCAGTTTTCCTGTATCTGTGACGGCGAATTCCAAGTGATAAAGTGAGTTGGCGGAACACACGCAAAAATATCTGTGCCGTCAATTCCGCGCCAGATGAAATTATTGTGCGGAAAACGGTTTGTGTCGTTCCAGGTGGACATCTTGTTTGAAACAAAGTAGTCAACACCGCACTTTTTGAGAATCTGCGGCATTATCCAGCTGTTGCCGAAAACATCCGGCAGCCATGCGTTGTTGACGGTTTTACCGAACATACGCTTGTAGGTAAGCTGACCGTAAAGGCACTGTCTGATGAGTGATTCGGCAGACGGAATATTGCAGTCAGGTTCAACATACATTGCGCCGACAGGCTCAAACTGACCGCGTGCAACCTTTTCCTTTAGCTCTTCAAACACCTCGGGATAATATTTTTCAAGCGTTTCGTATACATACGGCTGTGTGTGAGTGAACTTGAAATCGGGGTATCTGTCCATCAGACGAAGCTGAATAAGAATTGTGCGAAGATTCTTTTGCACTGCGTGGATTCTGCGCCAGTAATAAGCAATATCAAGGTGGGAATGTGCAATAAGTGCAACATCGCCGTTGCCCTTGTAAGTGTCGTTTGCATAAATAACGCTGTCCATATAATCTTTTGCCTCTTTGACGCCTGTGAGTTCATCGCCGTCAAAGTCAATAAGATTCATACAGTTATTGAGCTCTCGGTTGAGAAAGGCTCTGTAATCCTCGTTGAAATCCTCGGATGAGGCAATATCGAGGAAAAGCTCAAAATCCCACACCAAATCCTGCACCTCGTGATTAACGGTGCAGATGTATGCGCCCTCAAAAATCTGACGGCAACCGCGAACTGAAAGTGATTCGGGATTTCGCTCGTCATCGGGCTTTGAACGATTGTAACCCATCATATCGAAATGAAGAGTTTTGCTGTCGTCAACATAAGGCGAAAGGAGCATTCTTTCACGGTTGGGGTCAACACCGCCGATATATTTGCCATTGACCTTTACGCAAATCTCTGCTGCTGTTTTGAGTGAAAACCACAGCTCTTTGCCGCGTAGATGCTCGGGAATATCTACATCCGCTTTGATAAATGCAGTACCGTCGGGCGTGAAATACATATCGCCTTTATTAAGAGGACGGTAGTCGTCGGAATAATACTCAAATTCCATTTCGCTGACCTGGCGCGCATCGCGAATAAGAAGATTTTTAATCTCCCACTTTTCGCTGTAAATATAGCGTTTGAGCCAGTTGAAGCGAAGGTCTGTCCACTCCTCGGGGCGCATTGAGCGCCTTTGTACCTTTATATGTGCCAAATCTTCGCCCCCTTATACATCCTGAAAATACGGTCTTTTGCGAAGTGCAACAACCTTGACCGTTTTGTTAAGGTCGTGCTTTATCTGCTGTTCAATCCAGTCGCAGCAGCGATTTAGAATCATACATTTTGAGCATTCGCCTCTGAAAACGAGAGTAAGCTCGCCGTTTTCAAGGCTTTTGAATTCTGCCCAGCCTCCGTCGCCCTGGAGCTTTGGTTGAAGGACTGTTTCTACATATCTCTGAACTGTCATACAAATTACCTATGAATTAATGATTGATGTGATAACTTTTCTTATGCTTTCAAGACGTGCTTTGGCGTTGTCCTTTGACGGGTCGACAATTGAATAGTACACCTTGATTTTCGGCTCCGTTCCGCTCGGGCGGACTGCCATCCACGAGCCGTCGGCAAAAATGTACTTGAGCACATTTTCCTTTGGTAAATCTCTGACACCTGTTGAAAAATCAATGATTTCGCTGATGTCGGGAAGAAGGGCTGTTCCCTTCTTTCTGAAATCAACCATAAGCGACTGAATTTTTTCAGCGCCGTCCTTGCCTTTAAGAACAAATGAATCGAGGTAATCAAGGTAGTAGCCGAATTCGTCGTAGATTTCATTAAGTCCGTCAACGAGAGTTTTGCCCTGATTCTTGTACCACGCTGCCATCTGACAGATGAGCATTGACGAAACGACTGCGTCCTTATCGCGTGCGTGAGTACCTACCAGATAGCCGTAGCTTTCCTCATAACCGATAACAAATTCCTGCTCGCCGGACGCCTCGTACTTGTTAATCTTGTCGCCTATATATTTGAAGCCTGTTAAGGTTTCCTCAACCTGCACGCCAAAGCTTCTGCCGATATTTGCGCCAAGCTCGGAGGTTACAATCGTTTTGACAAGCGTTGATTTTGAATTAAGCTCTGACTTGTGCATTTCACAAATGAATTTGACAAGCAGCGCGCCTGTCTGATTGCCTGTAAACAGCACGAAGTCCTCGCCGTTATTGACTGCAATTCCGACTCTGTCGCAGTCAGGGTCGGTGCCGAGAACTATGTCTGCGCCGATTTCCTTTGCCTTTTCAATCGCAAGGGTGAGCGCCGCTCTGTCCTCGGGGTTGGGCGACTTGACTGTCGGAAAATTGCCGTCAGCCTTTCTTTGTGATTCAAGCACGGTTACATCCAGGTTTTCGAGCACCTTGGTAACAGGCACAAGACCCGTACCGTGAAGCGGTGTGTAAACGATTTTAAGGTCGCTCTTTTCCTCGTAAACTGACTGCTCTTTAACTGCGTCAATAAAAGCTGCAAGCTCGTTTTCATAAATCGGGATAATGCTGCCGTCAGTGATGTATTCTTCCTTTGACTTGCAGTTGTCGTAGATACTCTTATAGTCGTCAATCTGATTGATAAAACCGATTGCGTTTTTTGCATCCTCGGTACAGAACTGACAGCCTTTTGAATCGTATACCTTATATCCGTTGTACTCCTTCGGGTTATGCGATGCGGTAATCATTACGCCTGCATCGCATCCAAGATAGCGGGTTGTGAACGAGAGAACGGGAACAGGCACGATTGTGTGATAAGCATACACCTTAAATCCCTGTGACGCAAACACACGCGCAGCATTCCACAAGAATTCCGTTGAATTGAGGCGTGAATCGCAGGCAATTGCAACTTTAATATCGCCGCTTTTCTGTGACTTGATATAATTTGCAAGTCCGAGAGTTGCTTTGCCGACAGTATAAAGGTTCATTCGGTTTGAGCCTGCGCCCATAATTCCGCGCAGACCGCCTGTACCGAAGGCAAGGTCCTTGTAAAATCTGTCCTCAATTTCCTTTTCATCGGTTATTGATTCCAGCTCGGCTTTTGTGTTTTCGTCAAAAGTGAGCCACTGCTGATACTTTTCTTTGTAATTCATACGCGTTCTCCCATAAAATTTTAGTTGATTTATTATAGCATTTATAATATATATAATCAAGCACAAACAAACAAAAAAGCACCGTTTTGACATCTGTGACATCAAAACGGCGCTACCTTTTGTGCTTATACGAATTATTTTTGTACATATGCCTTGTCTCCACTGGCAAGGATTTCAGCACACTTCATAAGCAGCTTGAGCATATAAATCCGCCTCCTTTATTTGAATTCGGGGTGTGTTCTCTCCCCGTTTCACCCACATTATATTCGAGTGAATAATAAAGTCAACGGATTCGACAATTAGTTTATACTTTGTTTACATTTGATTTTTGTGCAGGTTAAACAAGTTTTAAATATTCACAAAATGAATAAATGCACATTTATAGTGCAATTTCCACAATTTCGCCGTCATTTCGCGTTACTAATAAACTGCTGCCGTTTTCGCCCAGTTCCCACGACTTACAGTTGCGGCACGCATCAAAGAACGGATTGTCGCACTGCGTGGCTGACGAACGGTTTGTGTATATAAATTCCTTTAGTCCCTCGGCGTTTGCATCCTCGGTAGTCATACCAAAATAACAAAGCTGACTGCCGCCGTTTGCGATTATTTCGGTCATAGGGTCAAACAAATAATTATCGCCGTCAAGCTCGGCAGTTGACAAGCCCCATCCCGCACCGCGTGCGTCGCTTGCAAGAATGTGGGCTGAACTAACTCCGCCCTGACGCAGCAAATACTCAAACATATTTGACGCTGTATAAGAATCGCCCTCGCCTGCCATTATGGCATCGTACACGGTAAGACCCTCTTTGTCGCTTTGCTTTACATTAGATGTTACATAGTTATAGACTTTAATGGTAAACGCTCTTTTGTTACCAGACTTGCACTCGGCAAGAATTGCGTTTACCTTGTCAGAAAAGGCTTTTGATTTATCCTTTGCCGTTTCGGCGCTTTCCTTATAAGTAATTGTAACACCGGAGGAATCCTTGTTTTTATCTATATTCTTAACAAGGACGTTAAGCGGATATGAAGTATAAAAAAGCTGAATCACGTTGTCGAACATACCAAGGTTGAAACCGACGTTGGTTTCGCCGTTATATACAGCCTTGCACAAATCGGAATATGCCGCAACGGCGCTCGAATCATATGAAGAATAAGCGCTGTCAAATGCGTCAAATACAAGCGGTTCGACATTTTCATCCTTGTTATCGCTGCTCTTTGCGCAAGATGCAAAAGCGAGCGCAAGTGCAGCGCAAAGAATTATTGAAAGAATCTTTTTAATCATTTTATTTAACCTCTATATCAGAGAGAATCTCGCCGACTTTGCCGTGAATAACCATATCGGCAAGTGAATCGGCAGGTGTGGGGTCGCGGTTAATCAGCACAAAATGCTTGCCTGAAAAATAGCGGATAAAGCCCGCCGCAGGATAGACGTTGAGCGAAGTTCCCGCAACAATCAGACAGTCGGCGCTTGCTATTGCATTTACTGCGCCGTCAATCGTTCTGCCGTCGAGTCCTTCCTCGTAAAGAACGACATCCGGCTTAACAGTGCCGCCGCAAACATCGCACTGCGGAACGGGTGTATTATTAACAACATAATCAACTCCAAAGAATTTGCGGCACTTTTCGCAATAGTTGCGATGAACGCTGCCGTGAAGTTCATACACATTTTTGCAGCCTGCAGCCTGGTGCAGTCCGTCGATATTCTGCGTTACGACGGCAAGGAGCTTGCCTGCTTTTTCAAGCTCTGCAAGCTTGAGGTGCGCCGCGTTTGGCTTTGCGTCAAGAAAAAGCATTTTATCGCGATAAAAGTCATAGAATTCCTTGGTGTGAGTTTTGTAAAATGTGTGACTTAATATTTGCTCCGGCGGATAAGCGTACTTTTGATTGTACAGTCCGTCTGCCGAGCGAAAATCCGGTATGCCGCTTTCTGTAGAAACTCCTGCGCCGCCGAAAAATACGATTTTGTTTGAAGAATCAATAATTTCCTGCAGTGTCATATTAAAAATTCATATTGTTCCATCCCCAGTGGGAATACTCGCTGTACTTTACATAAGTGCGCGAGGCAGGAACGCCAAGCCTTTCCTGTGATATTTTGCAGATTCGCTGCGTGAGGTCATCATAAGCGCTGTCGCTCGCAGAGCCGAAAACAGAAACATCAAACATTGCGCAGTCGCTGCCGTCACCCTTGAAAAACATATTGCCGCCGCCCTGCACGCGAACCATAAGCCAGGCTTCGCTTTTGCCGGGAATTGCTGTAATTGCATTACCAAGGTCATTTTTAATCTGTTCTAAAAGTTCTGACGATACCTCTTTGTTAGTATGTAAATCAATATATGGCATATTGTAACCTCCGTAATATATGTTATAATCATTATAATATCATATATTAAAAAAATCAACAATTACTGTTGACTTTTAGGTAATGAGATACTATAATAATAGCAGTTTAAAGAAAATACTATTTGTAATTACGAATTTTACAGTTTGTAATAGGTGATAGATATGAGTAAAAAAATCAAAAAACTTAAAAGCGAAACAAAAATTCACGCTTTTATAAAAAAGTATTTTATGCTGATTGTTGTGTTTGCAATTATGCTGATACCTTCAATCTACACAGTGCTGTTCCTTGGCTCGATGTGGGACCCTTACGGCAACACAGCCTCCCTCCCCGTTGCTATTGTTAACGAGGACCAGCCGATTGTTTATGACGGCAGAGTTGTCAACATAGGCGAGCAGCTTTGCACAAAGCTTGATAAGAACAAATCGCTCAAGTTCAATTTTGTTGACGAAAAAACAGCGCTTCACGGACTTGAAAACTCGACATACTATATGGTTATGGTTATTCCAAACGACTTTTCATCTAATTCCGTAACGCTTACAAGCGAATCGCCGAAAAAAATGCAGCTGCAGTACTACGTTAACCCCGGTACTAACTACATTGCCAGCAAGTTTGGTGAATCGGCAGTAAAAACTATCAAAGAGCAGATAAACAAAACTGTTATTAACACCTACGCGACTACTGTTTACGGCAAGCTTGGCACGATTCACGACGGTTTTCTTGCTGCGGCAGACGGCAGCGGACAAATCGGTGACGGGGTCGGCAAACTGAAAAACGGCAATTTGCAGATTACAAACGGTCTTGACACACTTTCAAACGGTTGTCTTACGCTCAAAGAGGGCACGGGAACACTCGAGGACGGGCTGAAACAGTACACCGACGGTGTTTCGCAGGTATCAGCCGGTGTAAGTCAGATTCAGGACGGCACGACGCAGCTCGTTGCAAATAATCAAAAGCTGAACGACGGCGCAAATCAGCTCCTTGACGGACTTAATCTGATGAGTGACCAGATTGGCGAATCCCTCACTCCGCAAAACCTCAAGGACCTCGAAAGACTTGAAGCCGGATTGCTTGAAATTAACGACGGTATTCAGACGCTGCAAAAGGCAATTAACGAGGATTACCGTTTAAGCGAAGAAACAATGACAAAAGCAAAGGAAGTCATCGCAAGGGCTGACGAGATTGTATACAGCGACGACTTTAAGGTGCTTTGCGATATTGTATCGTATTCAAATATTGATTACGAACGCACAATCCGCAGAATTGAAATCCTAGAAAGACTTTCACCTGAAAGCGACAGAGAAACTCTTGAAAACCTTAAAAACCTTATAATCATGCTACGGGATATACAGGACCTGCGCAAAAAGGTTACACCTGAAAACGCGCAAAAGCTTGTGACTCTTGCAGACGGTATTGTCGGTGCATACGGACAGCTTACAGACGGAGTTCAGCGACTGTCCGACGGCGGTAACGAGGCTCTGCCCGTTGCGTCTGAAACGCTGAAGAAATTGACCGGCGGTCTTCAAAGCGTTCAGTACGGACTTGACAGAACTCTTGCTAAAAACGGCGAAACAGGTCTTATCGAGGGTATGACCACCCTTCGTGACGGTATCAGCACTTACACAGGCGGCGTAAGTCAGGTTGACGGCGGTGTCGGTCAGGTTTCGGCAGGACTCGGCAAGCTGACTGCTAATAACAACAAGCTAAACAGCGGTGCTGCAAAGCTGAACGGCGGCGCAGGTCAGCTTTACGACGGCTCGCTCAAGCTGCTTGACGGCAGCGGACAAATCGGCGACGGATGTGACAAGCTGCTCGAAGGCGCAAACACTCTTGAGACCTCGCTTCGCGACGGTGCTCTTCAGATTGAAGGAACAAACACCGGTGAGGACGCTGCGGAAATGTTCTCGCAGCCTGTTGACGCAAAAGAAACCTTCCAGAGAAACATCAACACCAACGGTGAGGCAATGAGCGCATATATGATGTGTGCCGGACTCTGGGTTGCGTGTCTTGCGTTCTGTCTGATGTTCTCGCCGTTTAACACCTCGCTTAAAAACAGAAAGACCTTCCTTCGCCACGCTGCGATTGCAGGCTTTGTGGCAGTGCTTGCGCCGATTATAATGGTAACGCTGCTTTCGGTAATTAACGGAATGAGCCCCGTTCATCCGCTTGAAACATATATGATGGCGATACTGGCGTCGCTTGCATTTATGACGATAGTCTATATGCTCAACACAATGTTTGACTCGATAGGCTCGTTTGCACTTTTGGTTCTTCTGTGCCTGCAGCTTTCGGGTGCAGCAGGAACATACCCGATTGAGCTTTCACCGAAATTCTATCAGATAATACATCCCTTCCTTCCGTTCACATACGGCGTTCACGCGTTCAGGAGTACGCTGTCGACGGGTAACTCGCTTATTGAAGATGTACTGGTATTTGTTGGAATTATAGTTGTATGCGGTGTGCTGACGCTGCTGACCTACGACCTCAGACAAATCAAGCTTCGCCGCAAGGCAAAAGTTGAAATGCAGCGCAAGCTTGAAGAAGCAGAAAGTGAATAATAATTAAAAGGGTTTGTCTTATAAGACAAACCCTTTTTTATTAATATGAAAATTTATGTCCGTCGCAGCGTTTGAGAAGCTCATCCCAGCGGCGGTCAACCTCTTTTTGAAAGGTTTCAATCATCCACTCGTTGCCGGGCTTGAACATATGCTTGAATCTGCCCTGTTTAACGAGCCATTCCTCAATCGGAACATATTTTGCAGGCTCGTAGTTGAGTATCCACTTGCCGTCAATAACCTCAAACAAAGGCCAGTAACGCGTTTCAACAGCAAGCTTGCAGATGTCCATAATATCATAAGTCGGATAGCGCCATCCACGCGGACACGGTGCCATAATATTAAGGAAAGCAGCGCCCTTGGTATAAATTGCCTTTTCGCTCTTGCAGTGAAGGTCGCGGAAGTTCTTAACAAATGTAGTTTGTGCAACATAAGGCACCTGATGCTCCGCAATAATTGCTGCAAGGTCCTTGCGGTACTCGATTTTACCGTCGGACTGCCTGCCGACAGGCGTTGTGGTTGTATCGGCAAACATAGGTGTTGCCGACGAACGCTGAATACCCGTGTTCATATAAGCGCCGTTATCGTAGCAGACATATACTAAATCGTGGTTACGCTCCATTGCGCCGGAAAGCGACTGGAAGCCTATATCGTACGTTCCGCCGTCGCCGCCAAAGGTGATGAATTTGAAATTATCGTCCTTCAGCTTGCCTTTTCTTTTGAGTGCATTATATGCTCCCTCAACACCGGAAAGAGTGGCGCCGGCATTCTCAAATGCGTTATGGATATATGAATCCTTATACGCTGTATAAGGGTACATAAAGCTTGAAACCTCAAGACATCCCGTTGCGTTGCCAACAACAGCATGGTCGCCCTCGTGTACTGCCTTGAGCACATTTCTTACGGCGATTGTACCGCCGCAGCCTGCACACATTCTGTGACCCGGGGCGAGTCTGTCCTCGCGGGACACAAATTCTTTGAAATTATACATACTCTCCCCTCCTTACTCACGAACGCCCATATATCTGTATGGGTTTTCTACCTTGCCTGCCTCGGCAATTTTTTCAAGCTCTTCATAAACATCAATCATATGCTTTACGCGTACGTCGCGTCCGCCGAGACCGTAAACATAGTTAACTGTAAGGCAGTCGCTCTTTGCACGGTAAAGCGCCGTTGTAACCTCTGCGCCAAGCGGACCGCACGCGTCGTTATACGATTCGGTTCTGTCCATAATAGCAACAGCCTTTACTCCCTCAAGCGCTTTTGCAATCTCTTCTGACGGGAACGGACGGAAAAGACGAATCTTAATCATTCCAACCTTTTTGCCCCACTCGTCACGCATTTTGTCAACAGCCTCTTTAGTTGTGCCTGCCGCAGAGCCGATGATAACGACTGCATATTCTGCGTCGTCCATACGGTACTCTTCAAAAAGTCCGTATTCTCTGCCTGTGAGCTCCTTATACTCCTTCGCAACGTCAAGAGTTACCTGCTTTGCATTTTTGAGTGCTTCAGCCTGGGCGCGTTTAGCCTCAAAGTAATAATTAGTAACGCTGTAAGGACCTACCGCCATAGGACATTCGGGGTCAAGGAGCGAATGCTCGGGATTGTATTCTCCGACAAAGCTTTTAACCTCGTCATCCTCGTTGAGCGTGATATTCTCAACCGCGTGGGATGTGATAAAGCCGTCCTGGCAAATCATAACGGGAAGCTTGACATCCTTATGCTCGCCGATGCGGTAAGCCATACAGAGATTGTCGTAAACCTCCTGGTTATTTTCAGCATATATCTGAATCCAGCCCGAATCCCTTGCGCCCATCGAATCAGAATGGTCGCAGTTGATATTGATGGGACCCGAAAGTGCTCTGTTTACAAGGGTCAGAACAATCGGAAGTCTGTTAGATGCAGCGAGGTAAAGCTCCTCCCACATAAGCGCCATACCTGCTGACGAGGTGGCGGTTACAGACCTTGCGCCTGCTGATTCAGAACCGATTACTGCTGACATTGCAGAGTGCTCGCTTTCAACAGGGATAAATTCGCTGTCGACCTTGCCGTTTGCGACAAGCTTTGAAAAATACTGCGGAATCTCGGTTGACGGCGTAATCGGGAACGCTGCCATCACATCGGGATTAATCTGTCTTAAAGCCTCGGCAACTGCTTCGTTGCCGGACATTCTGTCTTTTCTAGCCATTATTTAACCCCCTCCATTGAAAGTGCGCCTGTCGGGCAGGTTTTTACACATATTCCGCAGCCTTTGCAGTGGTCGTAATCAATCGGACCGCGTGCCGTTGTGCCGGGCACTACTGCGATGCAGCTATCCGGACATACAGGAATGCAAAGAAGGCAGTGAATACATTTTTCGTTATCGAGTTCAGGCTTTACAGACGCCCACTCGCCTGTTTTAAAATCAACAGAGGTTGAACTGCCGTAAATCTGCATACCTTCGGTGAGGTCCGTCCACTTGCAGTCAAGACCGAGTTTTGTAAGATCGCTTTTCATTAGCCCTGCACCTCCTCAAATGCCATTTTAAGTGCGTTCATATTGCCCTCGATTACCTCGGGCTTTGATGAGAATTTATGTTCAAACGAAGCACGCATTTCGGTGAAAAACGTTTTTTCATCCATTACGCGCGACACCTTGACAATTGCCGCAAGCATTGGTGTGTTGGGGAAATATCTGCCAAGGCACTGCTTTGAAATCTTACGCGCATCAATGGTGAAGACTTTTCCCTCATAACCGTTAAGGTGCTGTCTTATTTCAGAAACAGGCTTTTTAGTATTAACTACTATTGCGCCGTCCTTTGACAGTCCGTCGGTGACATCGACTACGTCGAGAAGTCCCTCGTCAACGACTACCACATAGTCCGGGTGATAGATGTTTGAGTGAACTCGTATTACGCTTTCGCCGATTCTGTTATACGCTGTAATAGGCGCACCCATACGCTCCGGACCGTATTCAGGAAAGCCCTGAACAAATTTTCCTGTTTTAAAGGCTACATCCGCAAGCAAAAGCGCTGCCGTTTTCGCACCCTGTCCGCCTCTGCCGTGCCAGCGGATTTCAACTACATCGTGCATAATGATTCCCCTTTTCTTTGTTATTAAGACAAAAAAGCCTCTTAACCCCGAAGGGTTAAGAGGCGATAATAATTACCGTGGTACCACTCTTATTCACTGAAAACAGTGCACTCTCGCATACTTTGCAAGGCAAGTAATATGCTATCTCTGTAACGGGAGAGCCCGTATGTGCTTACTGCAAAAGCCTCGGCACATCTGCTCAGAGAGGATATCCGCCATTTCCCCGTACTGTCTTGCACCGTCCGACAGCTCTCTGAAAGCGTGTACATAGCGGCGTTGTTCTCATCAACGCATTTGAATATTACATACATTATAATCATTGTGTAACAATTTGTCAAGAATTTTTTTCAACAAAA
>CAMPBI010000029.1 GCA_946637545.1 uncultured Clostridia bacterium
CCCGCAAAACCGGACTTGCGGACACAAACGAAATAATTGAATTTGTAAAATGAAAACACAAAAACAGGGCTGAACTAATGTTCAGCCCTGTTTTTGTTTTGGTTAAAACTGTCCTTGCTTGAACATTGCAAGGTCCTTGCCGTTGATGATTCCGTCAAGGTTGAGGTCAAACGCCCCGTTGTAATTGCTGTCGCCGATTTCTGCGCCGACAAGGTCGAAGAAACTGAAATCCTGTGTTGTGCCGCAGCCGTTGAGACATTCCATTGTGACGGTGTTGTCGGCAAACGAAACTGCCCTGAACACATGGTCGTCCTTCCAGGTGGCGTAAATGTCCATATCCTGCTGAACGTCAGTCGCCGTGTCGCTCCACGCAACAAAGGTTTTGCACTGCGGGGTATCGGTAATTACAGGAGCCGCCCCGTCGTTGCCGCGGTCAATAATCTGCTCTGAAATGAGCGTTGTCTTTTTGTCGTTTGTGTAATACCTTACAACAAAGAAATCGCGTTCAACATTGATGTGAACCGTAAGCGGCTCGGTGCCGGCAAGCCCCGTGTCGTACTCATAGTCAATGCCCTCGGCAAGCTGTGCAAAATCGTCCGTGTAAAACGACTCGCCGTTATAAGCGACAAAGCCCGTCTCCTCGTCGTCAATCGAGGTTGAAATAATACGCGACCTGTCACTGTACGGAATTGTGACAAACGCCGTGCCGTCAGATACCGTTGCAACGCCGTCAATCGTCTGGCCGCCGATACGGTTTGACGTTACGTTTGTCAGCAAGGTGTTGTTTGAAAAATCGATTTCCTTGAGATGATTGTTGCTGCAGTGAATCGAGGTGAGCGCCGTATTTTTTGAAACATCAAGCGCCGTGAGCTCGTTCTGATTAACCTGCAAGGTAGTGAGCGCCGTATTTTTTGAAACGTCAAGCGCCGTGAGGCGATTAACGCTGCACGAAAGCGACTGAAGGCTTGTGAGCATTGTTACATCAAGCGCCGTAAGCTCGTTACTCTGGCAGTTAAGCGTGCGCAGCGCTGTGTTTTTGGAGACGTCGAGCTCCTCAAGCTCGTTGCCCATACAGTCGAGCCAGGTGAGCCCTGTGAGTTTTGAAACATCGAGCGAGGTAAGACCGATGCCGCCGCAACGCAGGGTTTTGAGATTTGTGAAATACTCGATGCCCTTGATGCTTTCGATAACGGCGTCTTCGTCAAGGTCGTAAAGATAGCCCGTTACCGAAAACAGCGTTACGCCCGAAACCTCGTCGTCCGAAAGATAGCCGTCGCCGTCCTCGTCGCACTCGGTGGCAACGATTGTTCTGAAATTCTCGTCGGGGAAATTGAGCGAGTTAATCGCAACGGGATTGCCCGCATATGCGATAAGCCCTGCCGCAAGGCTGCTCACCGCCAGAACAGCGGCGACAACGAGGGCAATGATTTTTTTATTCTTCTTCATTTTTGTCCCTCCTTATCGACCTACTGTTACTGTGATTGATTTTGAAACGGTTGTGCCGTCTGAATTTGTGATTGTACAGGTGATTGTTTCCGTATTCGAGGTGCGGGCAATTCCCTTGCCTCGTGTGGTGAGATTAACAAAGCCTGTGTCGCTGACGGTCATATAAGTGCTGTCTGAAATTGACCACTCAACACTCTTCGGCTCGTTTGCGTTTGAAGGCGATACGGTGTAGCCGAGCTGAATACCCGGGAAATCCGCGTAACGCAGCGCGTAGCCTGTCTGTGAAATTGAGTCGCCGTCAACTGCGACGCCGTCGGCAGTAAAGGTGAAGTCGGTGATGTTTACAATCGAATCAACGATTGTGATGTCATAGGTGACCTCGGTTTCCCTGTCGTAGTCGTCAAGTGCTGTAAACTTAACTGTGAGTGTTGCAGCCGTGCCCGTCTTTGTAACGGTAAGGGTATCGCCGTTCTTGTTAACGGTTGCGCCCGTAACGTTCTCCGCAGTGAAGGTGTGCGACTTAATCATTGCGCCGTCGTTGAGCGAAAGTGCAATTACCGCGCCGCCGTTTTGCGACTCATAGGTTGCGCCGTCCTCAATAGCAGCGCCGTTGATTGTAACCGCTGGCTCTGCTGCGACAAACTCGTGACCCTCAAGCAGATTCATAGCCTCTGTAAGATTTGCGCACGCGTCGTCAATTTCATCCTGCGAAGCATACGGATTTTCGTAAACCGCAACGGCAGCCTCGTATTCCTCTTTGAATACATTGCCGTATTCGGGAGCGTAATCCATATAATCAATTTCTTCAGCGTTGAAGATTGCCTGTGCAAGCGCGCTTGTGTCCCAGGTGGTGTACGCCGTGATAGTGCCGGTGTAGCCGCCGTCTGCAGTAACTGCGGTGATGGTACATTCGCCCTGTGAAACAAAGGTTACAAGACCGTTGTTGTTAACGGTTGCAATGCTTTCATCGGACGAGGTGTATGTGCAGTCTGTAAGATAATACGTTGGCACATTTGTGTTTGAAATTCCGAGGTCTTCAGCGGTGAGCCTGATGCTCTTTGAGGTATCAACCGAGCCGTAAACAATGTCGTTCGGGAATTCAACCTTTGTAACAGGGTATCTTACAAACGAAACGTTGATGCTGTCCGAAACAACCGTTCCGTCGTAGCCCGTGTAGGTTACTGTGATTGTTGCCGCCCTTGCGCCTGCGGTGTTGGTAACAAGTCCCGTTTCGTCAACAAGAACAGTCGCCTTTGACGAGGTCCACTCAACCTCTTTGAAGATTGCGTCCTCGGGCTCAACGATAGCCGAAAGCTGAAGCTTTGCGTTTGCAAGAACATTTGCCGTCTTGCGAACATAGCCGTCGTTCGGAATTGTTACGCCGTCCTGACCCTCGGGAACGGTGATTGTTACCGAGTCGGGCGCGATGTATTTTACAAGTCCTTCATATGCGGCGTTGAGAGTGTCAAGATAAGAGTTAACCTCTGCCTGCGTAGCCTTGCCGTCGCTCACAACCTGTGCGCTTTCGGCAACTGCAGCGCCGAGCACTCCGAGGCTTTCCTCGGTGTAAATCATTTCGTCGTTAACGCTGTCGATAAGCTCCTGATACTCCTGCACCTTGTCGGCGAGCGGCTGGAAGTTTGTAAGAACCGTTACCGCAATTTCTTTTGAATAGCCGCCGTCAAAGGTCTTGGCAGTGATTGTACATTCGCCCTTGTCAACAAAGTGGATTGTGCCGCCGCTAACTGTCGCAACGCTTTCGTCGGACGAGAACCACTCAATCGCCGAATAGTCGGGCGAACCGCTTGACGATGTTGCAGTTGCCGTGCGGGTAACGTCGCTGTCGGTTGCGTATTTTGTAATCGACGTGGTGTCCATGTTGATGCCGTTAACGGTTTTGTCAGCCATTACAACGTTGATAGTGCGGCTGAAGGTCCTGCCGTAGTCGTCGGTTGCGGTGATAGTTACCTTTGCCGCGCCGGCTGAATTTCTCTCGGTAGGAGTGAGCGTAATCTGCGAGCCCGAAACAGTATACTTCATATTTGACGTGCCGCTTACGCTCCACGAAAGTGTTTTGTAAAAAGCGTTTGACGGATTAACTGCCGCGGTCAGAATTACATAATTGTTATAGTTATAGTCGGCAAAGCTGCTTGAAAGGTTAACAGAAAGTGCATTGTTTGTTGAAACAGTGCCGCTTCTTACCTGCGAAGCCGAGCCGATAAGCGGATTCTTCCACGCCTGGTATGCAACGTTGATTCCCTGAACCTGAATATATTCGTTATTTGCAAGCGCTGCGCCGGCGTTTTCAAGATTCTGTGCGTAGGCGTCGATTTCATCCTGTGACAGCGTCATATCGGTGAGCGCGTCAACCGCCTCGTCATATGCGCGCTTGAACGCCTGACCCACTTCGTAAGCGTAGTCGGTGTAGTCAACATCCTTGTATTTTTCAATTGCCGCTGCAAGAGCGCTTCTGTCGCCCTCGGTTGAAACTGTACATTCAGCAGACCAGCCGCCGTCGTAAGATACAACGCGCACCTTTGTTGAGCCTGCGCCCACAAAGGTTACAACGCCGTCCTGGTTAACGGTTGCGATTGCTTCATTGTCAGACTCCCAGTAGTAGTCCTGAATTGACGCCTTGCCGATGTGTCCAACCGATGTGCCAACCGGCTGTACCGTGCAGGAAAGCTGATGCGTGTCGCCCGTTTTGCCGAAGATGTTAGATTCGGAAAGCTCCATACCCGTTACCGGGAAATATGCAAACGAAACCCACACGTCATCGCTGAACGACCTGCCGAAGTGGTCGGTAATTGTACAGGTAATCTTGCCGTAGCAGGATTTGTTTGCTGTCGGCGAAGCGTTACCCTCGTTGTCAACCGAAATATCCGAGGTTGACGACGTCCATTCAACCGTCTGATAAGACGCGTTGTTCGGATAAAGTCTTGCGTTCAGATTAAGAATCGCATTTTTGTAGCTGATACCCTCTGACAGCACCGAAAGGTCAAACTGATAAAATTCAGATGTTGCCTCGCCGTCGAGATAAAGCTCGATAGCCTGAAGGTCGTTATACTTTTTAAGTCCGTTATATGCAGCCTCAAGAGTTGCGTATGCGGCGTCAACCTCTTTTTGCGAATAGCCCGTGCTCTTTGCAACCATTGCCTGTGCTGATTCGAGCGCTGCGGTGTAAACTGCCCAGGTGTCCGGGAAGTATGCAGTTTCGCGCAGGTTGAGGTCGGTGTACTGCTGAATAAGATTTTTCAGCATATCATAGTTTGTAACAACGTTAACGTTGCAGGTTGCCTGATAGCCGCCGTCGTAGGTTGTGGCAATAATCTGGCAGTCGCCGCCGCAAACGAAGGTTACAACGCCGTTCTGGTCAACGGTTGCGATTTCGGGGTCGGTTGTTTCCCAGAACACGTTTGTGCAGGACGCACCGCCGATGTTGAGCGTTCCCTTCGGTGTAACGGTTGCGGTGATGGTCTGCGTTTCGCCGACCTTGCCGCCCGTGATTGTAGTGGTGTCGAGTTCAACGCCGGTAGCCTTTGTCTTTGCAAACGAAACATAAGCCGAGTCGGTGATGATTCTGCCGCTGTAATCCTCCATAGTGCAGGTGATTATAGCAGCGCTTGCGCTGTTATCTGTCGGACGGCAAACGCCGCTTCTGTCAACAGAAACAGAGCTGTTTGACGAGCTCCACTGAATGTCGGAATACATTGCGCCTGCGGGCTTAACCTTGTATGTGAATTTGTAGCTTGATTTTGTGTAGTTTGCAGTCGTGCCAACATTTACGGTAACGTGGTCGTTGATGTTTTCACCGTTTGCACCGGTGATTTCAACCTCGTTAACGCCAACAAAGCCGCCGAGCTTAAAGAATGCCGAAAGCAGATTCTTTGTGGTGGTGTCAACATTGTCCTGCGACGCCATTTCCTCGTCATAGTAAACAGAATATGCGAGGTCGAGCTTTTTCATATAATCCTGATAGAGCTTTTTGTTGTCCTTTGTGCGAAGGATAACGGTATCCTCGCAAAGCTCAATAACCTGCTTGAGTCCCGATTTGTCGGGGCGTACCTTAACTGTTGCGGTGCCGACAATTCCGCCGTCTGCAGATACGCAGTAAACCGTTGCGGTTCCAACGTCGTGCGCGGTGAGAATACCGTCGCGGTTGTCGTTTGTGTCGGTCTTTACGGTGAAAACGCTCTCGTCAGACGAGTACCAGTTGCACTTGTAGCAGCAGTTTGTTGTGCCTGTTATAACGGCGCTGCTCTCAAACCCTACGGTGTGAGTAACATAATCAGTGGTGCCGTTTGTAAGGATAATCGGATTTGTGTCGATTGTGTTTGATGTGACATATTTTTTGGTAACGCATACCGTGATGACGTTTGACTTTATCTTGCCGTCGTTTGATACGGCGTAGATATTAAACGTGTCGGCATTTTCGTGTCCCGCCTTTTGCGTTACCGAAACGCTGTGCGTGTCGTCGCTGACAGAGGTGCTGTAATAGCCGTTGTCAACAACCCAGGTTAGATTCTGGTTTGTTGCGCTCGCAGGCGAAACGGTTGCCGAAAGCTTTGCACCGTTGCCGTTGTACGCCTCCATCACGCCCTTTTTGATAGTTACATACTGGTAGTCAACGCCGTTAATCGTGACGGTGTTGTTTCTGTTGATGTCGCCGTTCGACGTTCCGCCCGTTACGGTAATATTGATGTTTTCAACGGGGATACCCGTGCGGACCTCCTTTTCGGCTATGTAGCTTGAAATTTCGTAGAAATTGCCGTTTGACAGCTCGTAGCCCGTGTACGCCTTCATAGCGATTGTGCAGTAGCCGCCGCTCAAGGTGGTGTAGTGACCGAGGCGGTCAATCTGACCGATGCCGTTACTTGCCGGCTCGTCAGTCGCCCATTCGTAAATGGGATTGCCGTCCTCGTCCTCGCCGGTTCTGATGCCCCACTGAACATAAAGATTTTCAGCGTTTGCCACTCGGCTCGGATAAAGCGTATAGCTGTAATCTTCGCTCTGGTCGATTTCAACAGTGTCGTCGCCAACGATGTCAACGTGCGAAATATAGCGTCCCGTCTTGCCCGTTACGGTAACGGTAACGGTTTTGCTCACACCGGATTTTGCAGTCGCCGTGATTTCGGTTGTGGCGGACGAAAGCTGACCGAGCGAGCCGTTGGCGTCAAGTCCCTTGATAACGCCTGTGTCGGGGTCAACGCTTGCAACCTCGGGCTTGGAGGAAGTCCATACCATACCCGTAAGGTCGCCTGCCTCGGGCGCTACATCAATGATGCTTAACTGAATTTCACTGCCCTCGCGCACGGTTGTAACGCCGTCGATGTTAAAGTTTGTAACCGGCTGTGCTTCAACAACATTGAAGGTTATGGAATCGTTATATACCATCTGAAGAACGATGTTTGCAATAATCTCAACAGCCGTAGCGGTGAGCTGAACGGGGTCTGCCGCGTCCTGCGTGATGTCCTTGATTGCGAACGCCGCGTCGAGAATACCTGCAAGCACGTTACGGTTGATGTCAACGCCCATATACTTGATGAGCGCGTCTGCAACCTTGGTTGTGTCGAGCGTGCCGGTGTTGTCAAGCGCGTAAACGTAGTTAACGAGCTTGAGAATTGCCTCGATAACCTCCTCGGAATCGGGCGATACCAATACCGTAACCGTGCCCGTATTTTTGAAGGATACAAGGCCGCTGTCGTTAACGGTTGCAACAACCTTGCCCTGCGAGAAGATTGACGAGGATTTGATTGAGTAAACAACGCCGAAACGAAGTCGCTGCGGGGTGGTTATGGCATAAAGCTGAACCTCGCCGCCCTTCGGCTGCGTTGTGTTAATCTGCGATTTGTTTACAATATGAGTTCCGTTGGGGAGGAAGTTTGAAAGCGGGTCGTCGTTTTTAACAACGGTAACGTCAATGCTGTCCTGCGCAAGAAGAGTACCGTCAGACGCAAAGAGCTGGCAGTAAATCGGTGTGTTGACCTTGTCAAGATATTCGCGCAGCGAGTCAACAAGCTGTCCCTTGTACGACTCAACATAGTCGGCAAGACGCGAGTCGGAGCCGAGCGCAGTTACCATAAGGTCAACTATCGCTTCGGTGTCCATATTGTCAAGGTCGGTGTATTCGTTAAAGAACACCTTTTCAAAAACAGTGCCCATAACGCTGCCGATAATCGGGATAGGCTTTACCTCGTTGTCAATCCACGACTGAACAACGGCACCCTTGGACGAGTCAAACGCCTTTACCTTGCCGGTCTGGTCGGTGTCAACAAGAACGGGGTTCTCGCTGTACCACTTAATGTACGAGTTGTCGGGGGCGGTGCAGTCGATGAGCTTGTATGTATACTGTACGGTTTCGCCCTCGGGGATTCGCTCGATGTGCTTTTCCTTTGTGGTTTCGTCATCGTAGGTCGGCACCATAGTGTTCGAGTCCTTGTAAAAAATTTCAAGCTCGTACGCTTCAATAACGCCGTCCTCCGCAAAAGCGGAAACAGCGGGAACAAGTCCGCTGACTGCAAGCAGCAGCGAAAGCGTAATACTCAATGCCTTTCGTGTGATAGCGTGCTTCATTGTTTTCCCTCCCATTAGGAACAATATGAGAAATCTATTTATAATTATTAAAATTATGTAATAATTATACTGTATCTATTATATTGTAGCGCTTTTTTTGCCGTCGGTCAACTGCTTTGCGGTGGCAAATGTAACAAAGTTTTTTGTTTCTCTTTGTATAATGTTAACAAAAAATTAACAAAACTTGTACAGTTTCGCTTGTTTGTATAGCGCCACATATAGAAAAAAGCCACAGGATGTGAGCGCCAATCTCACATCTTGTGGCTGAAATAATTGTGTTAAATATCGAGCGTTTCAAAGGCGCTCTGCGCGGTGATGTCGCGCAAAATTCCTATGCTCGCCTTTTTGCCGTTTTCGCGCTCGACAATGCGCCTGCGGTCAACAACAATAACGTGCTTGCCGCTTTTTGTTCTGATTGAATAAGTCGCCATTGCAGTGGCTTTTCCCTCTGACGAAAGAACGAGATTGTGCTCTGCAACAGGCACCTCTTTTGCCACCATAATACGCGTTAAATCGCCGCCCAGCTCCTCAAAAAATTCCTTGCGCGTGTAGCCGATAAGCTTGATAAAATCGCTTGACACAACGTCCAGAAGAAACGGCGCGTCAAAGTCGGCTGTAAACAGCGGACCGGGCAGATTTTTGAAAATCCTGATGAGCAAATCGCGCTCCTCGTCGGCGTCCTCTTCCGCCATTTTTACATCGTTAATATCCGAAAAAATGCCGTGAAAAATCGGGCATCCGTCGTCGTCATAACGGTGGATTGCGGCGCCGAATTTGCACCACAGATAATCGTTTCCGCCGGTCTGAACGCGCAGCTCCATATCAATGGGCTTTTTGGTCGCCATCGCCTTGCCGACAGCCTGAAAAACGGCGCTTTTGTCGGCTTTATAAATAAGGTCGTCAAGCCTGTATTTGCGGTTGCGGTAAATGCCCTTTGCCGTGCCGAACATATCACAGCACGCCTTGTTCATATAAAGCGCCTCAAACTCCATATCGCTCGTGACCTTAAACAGGCAAACGCCTGCATTCACAAGCTCGATAAGCTCCTTCATATCATCGGCGTTGTGTTTGATTTGCTCGCTCTTTTTCTGCGACGAGGAAACGTCGGCAAGCGTAAGCCTGAAACGCTTTGTGCCCTCAACCTTGTTGCCCGTGCAATGCACAAAAACATATTCGCCGTCTTTGTCCTTTATGTAAAAATCCAGATAGACATAGGGTGAATCCTTTTTGCAGATTACACGCCGCACATTCTCCCTGTCGCGCGGATTTATAATGTCGTTAAGATACAGTTTGCCCTGCTTGATTTTTGACGGGTGCACTCCCGTAAAATCAGAAAAATGGCTGTCGGAGTCAGTAACCTTCAGATTGTCGCCGAGGTCAACCTCACAGCTCATAAACTCTACTTCAAAGGCAAAATCGTCATACTCGCTGATACTCCCGCCCCCTTTGATATTTATTTAACAAAATCATTATATCACATTATTATGAAAAAGTCAGCACACAAATGACGGATTTAATAAATTCTTAATCAATCGTTCGTTTTTTGTTGTAATGAAGTTTAAATTATGTTATTATATTTAAAAATTGTTCAAGGAGCACAGGTATGGCTAAAGTTTACAGGGTTTTTGTAGAAAAGAAAAAGGGCTTTGACATCGAGGCAGGCAATATCCTGAAGGATTTGCAGAGCAACGTTGGCATCACTGCGCTTGAGGATTTGAGAATCATCAATCGCTACGACGCAGAGGGACTGACCGAGGAGGAATTTGACAGTGCGGTTAATCAGGTTTTCTCCGAGGCTAATCAGGACAGCGTTTGTTTTGAGCCAAAGCTTGACGGCTGGAAATATTTTGCAACCGAGTATCTGCCCGGTCAGTATGACCAGCGTGCAGACAGCGCGGCGCAGTGTATTCAGCTGCTCACTGCAGGCGAGCGCCCGAGCGTTGCGTCGGCAAAAATTATCGCCTTCAAGGGCGATGTGAGCGATTCCGAAATTGCAAAAATCAAGTCATACATAATCAACCCCGTTGAGTCGCGCGAGGCGTCGATGGAGCTGCCCGAGTCGCTCGACATCAGGGCTGACCGCCCTGCCGACATCGCAAGAATTGCGGGCTTTATCACAAAATCAGACGACGAAATTGCGGCTTACCACAGCGAAATGGGATTTGCAATGAGCATTGCAGATTTGTGCTGGGTGCGCGATTACTTTAAAAATGACGAAAACAGAGACCCGTCGCTCACCGAGCTCAAGGTAATTGACACCTACTGGAGCGACCACTGCCGCCACACCACCTTTGCAACCCAGCTTGACGAAATCAAAATTGACGAGGGCAAGTATTCCGCCGCCATTGAGCAGGCGCTGCAGGAATATTTTGAGGTGCGCGGCGAGCTTTACAAAGACAGAAAAGACAAGATTGTTTGCCTTATGGATATGGCGTGCATCGGCACAAAGGTGCTCAAAAAGTGGGGATACGTTGACGACCTTGACGAGAGCGAGGAAATCAACGCCTGCTCAATCAACGCCGAGGTTGAAATCGACGGCAAGGTTGAGCCGTGGCTCATTCAGTTCAAGAACGAAACTCACAACCACCCGACTGAAATTGAGCCGTTCGGCGGCGCTGCCACCTGTCTTGGCGGCGCAATCCGCGACCCGCTGTCGGGCAGAGCATATGTTTACCAGGCTATGCGTGTGACAGGCTCGGGCGACCCGACCACCCCGTTTGAAAAAACTCTTCCCGCAAAGCTGCCGCAGAGCAAAATAACCACAGGCGCGGCGCAGGGCTACTCGTCATACGGCAACCAGATAGGACTTGCAACGGGTCAGGTTGTTGAGCTTTACGACGAGGGCTACGTTGCAAAGCGTATGGAAATAGGCGCGGTTATAGGCGCGTCACCAAAGAAAAACGTTATTCGCGAGGTGCCCGAGGACGGCGACGTAATTGTTCTTCTCGGCGGACGCACGGGCCGCGACGGTTGCGGCGGCGCAACAGGCTCTTCAAAGGCTCACAACTCGCAGTCAATCGAAACCTGCGGCGCAGAGGTGCAAAAGGGTAACCCTCCGACAGAGCGCAAAATTCAGCGTCTTTTCCGCAAAACCGAGGTTGCGCAGATGATTAAGCGCTGCAACGATTTTGGCGCAGGCGGCGTGTCGGTTGCAATCGGTGAACTCGCAGACGGACTGACAATCGACCTTGACAAGGTTCCGAAAAAATACGACGGTCTTGACGGTACCGAGCTTGCAATTTCGGAATCGCAGGAGCGTATGGCGGTTGTTATTGACAAAAATGACGTGGACAAGTTCACAGCGCTTGCAAACGACGAAAACCTCGAGGCAACAGTCGTTGCCGAGGTAACCGACAAAAACAGACTTGAAATGACCTGGCGCGGCGACAAGATTGTTGACCTGTCGCGCGACTTTCTCAATACAAACGGCGTTGTTCAGCACGCAAAGGCTGAAATCAGCGCAATCGACGACAACAATTACAGAGAGAGCGTACCCGCTGCTCTCAAGGGTATGACTAATGCCGACGCACTCAAGGCAAACCTTTCGCGCCTTGAGGTCTGCTCGCAGAAGGGGCTTGTTGAACGCTTTGACTCGTCAATCGGTGCGTCAACGGTGCTTATGCCATACGCCGGCAGATATCAGCTCACACCCGAGGACGCAATGGTTGCCAAGGTTCCGCTTGAAAAGGGCGAAACAGACACCGCAACGGCAATGTCCTTTGGCTTCATTCCAAAGCTTTCACGCTGGTCGCCGTTCCACAGCGCAGCTTTTGCAGTGACAGAATCGCTCGCAAAGCTCGCCGCAGTAGGCTGCGACCCGTCAAGGGCAAGGCTCACCTTCCAGGAATATTTTGAAAGACTCGGCGACGAGCCGACCCGCTGGGGCAAGCCCACTGCCGCGCTGCTTGGCGCACTGTCGGCGCAGCTCGGCTACAAAACTCCGTCAATCGGCGGCAAGGACAGTATGAGCGGCTCGTTCAACGAGCTTGATGTTCCGCCCACTCTCGTATCGTTCGCCGTGGGTATGAGCAAGGCGTCAAAAACAGTTTCGGCGCAGTTCAAAAAAATCGGCTCAACCGTAAAACTGCTCGAGCTCCCCGTTGACGAAAAAAGCGGACTGCCCGATTATGAAAAAGCAATGGCGCTTATGATGAGCGTTTTTGAGGGTATTCGCGACGGCAAAATCCTCGCTGCAAGCGTTGTTAAAGAGGGCGGCGCCGCTGCCTGCGTTTGCAAAATGGCATTCGGCAACAAGCACGGCTTTACCTTTGCGCAGGGACTTGACGCAAAAACGCTGTTTGCACCGCTTCAGGGCTCGTTTGTTGTTGAGCTCGCTGACGGCGCGGACTTCGACGGCGTAACTCTCGGTCAGACAAACGACAATGCAGTGTTCATAATCGACGGCGTTGTTCAGACCTGCGACGACCTCATTGACGAATGGACAGGCAAGCTTGAAAAGGTGTTCCCGACTGATTCGGGCAAGACGGCAAAAATGCCTGCCGACGTTCCGCTTTACAAGGAGCGCTCAATATTTGTCGCGAAGAACAAAGTGGCGAGACCGCGTGTGTTCATTCCGGCTTTCCCCGGCACAAACTGCGAGGTCGACACCGCAAGAGCGTTTGAAAAAGCAGGTGCAGAGGCTTCAATTCTTGTAGTTAACAACCTTTCGAGCGCCGCAATCAACGAAACAATCGACAAAATGGTGAGCGAAATTGAAAGGTCGCAGATTGTTATGCTGCCCGGCGGATTTTCGGGCGGTGACGAGCCCGAGGGCTCGGGCAAGTTCATTGCCACAACCTTCCGCAACCCGAAGGTAAGCGAGGCTGTAACAAAGCTGCTCAACAACCGCGACGGTCTGATGCTCGGTATCTGCAACGGTTTTCAGGCGCTCATCAAGCTCGGGCTTGTGCCTTACGGCGAAATTGTCAGCACAAAGCCTGACGACCCGACTCTTACCTTCAACACCATCGGCAGACACATCTCGCAGATGGCGTACACCCGAATCACAAGCGTTAAGTCGCCGTGGTTCAGCAGCGTGAACGCAGGCGATATTTTTGCCGTGCCGATAAGTCACGGCGAGGGCAGATTTGTCGCAAACGACGAGGTTATGAAAAAGCTCATCGCAAACGGTCAGGTCGCAACGCAGTATGTCAACCTGGACGGCGAGGTTTGCGACGCTATGCCGTTTAACCCGAACGGTTCTGTCTGCGCGGTTGAGGGAATCACCTCTCCCGACGGACGGGTTCTGGGCAAAATGGGTCACAGCGAAAGAAAGGGCACCGACCTTTACGGCAACGTTCCGTTTGAAAAGGATATGAAAATCTTTGAAAGCGGAGTTAACTATTTTAAATAATGACAAATTATGAGTGATGAATTAAGGGTGTACTTCGTCCGCGCCTGATTATAAATCGGGTACGGGCAGAGCCCGTATGAAATTCATAATTAATAATTCTACAAGAGGTTTTTATGGAACACAAGCACACTCACAGTCACGAGCACACAAAAGAGGTTACAAACCGCCTGGCTCGTGCAATAGGACATCTGCAAAAGGTAAAGCAGATGGTTGAGGACGGCGAGGACTGCAGCGAAGTGCTGATTCAGCTTGCCGCGGTAAAATCTGCCCTGAACAATACGGGCAAAGTGATACTCAAAGACCATATGGACCACTGCATCATTCACGCGGTTGAGGACGGCGACCTCGAAATGCTCGACGAGCTCACCTCGGCTATAGACAAATTCATTAAATAGTTAAGGCAGAGCCGTAAGTTTACATTATTCTAACCGATTTTCGATTGAAAGTCGGTTAGTTTTTTGCTATATTGAAAGCATAAAGTAGGTCTTTTATAAATTTCAGCGACGCTGCTTTTTCTTTTTTATACTATATGTATTAATTTTCGACAGGCTGTTCACTATATATATAAGTTGATAAAAGAATTAATATATGTTAAAATATTTAGGATAATATACTGTGGTTCATTATGTGCATTCTTCGGCAAAGGAGGTGACGGCATGAGAAAATACAATTACTTTGACGATGATGACAGCGCTATTTCGGACGTTCGCGACAGAGTTCGGGCGGCAGACCCTGCGCCTGTTCACGACACTGTTGAAATCGGCGACGCACTGCGCGCTTTTTCAAGAAGCAGGGGTGAAAAGGTTATCACCGTTGCGCGAAACGTACTCAGCAAAAATCCGTTTGAAGAGCTCGAAAACGCAAGCAAGCGCAAAAAGCGCACCGTTTCGTTTTCTATGTTCTTTGTGTTCATCGTGTTCCTCGTTGTTCTTGTGCTTGCCACCGTTCACTCTGTCAACAAAGAAAATGACAGAATTGCCAAGTTCAGCGCCGACGCCGGCGCTGTGTGCACGCAATACCTTGTGCAGTACGGCAACACTAATTACGAAAACCTTTACTCCCGTTACGGCGTGGAAGGCTACCGTATGACAGGACTGTGCTACGCGCGCGAGGTTGACTTTGACCGCGACGGCACGAGCGAGCTGCTGCTTGCGTTCAACGACAGCGGCGAGTATTACACCGAGGTCTGGGGATATGTGCACGGCAAGTTTTCCGTTATGTTCCACGAAAAAGCCACCCAGACAAAGAAAAAAGCAGGCGACGCATGGATTACCGTCTACTCAAAAAGCAACAGGTATTACATCGGTCTGCACGACGAGGATGATATTGAAAAGGTCAGCCTTTACGGCCTGCACGGCGACAAGTTTGAAAAGGATTACACCTGCACTTATGACAAAACCGCCGAGGCTTTTTCTGTCAGAAAAAAGGTTGACGCAGCGTCCTTTGAGCGCATCAAGCTTGCGGTGTTAAGCGAGCAGAAGGCAAGTGTAACGCTCAACCTCGTGCTTTCAACCGTTGACGGCTTTTCGGCTGACGGCGGCGACGCGTCGGTCAAGGCAGCGGCTATCAACTCGAGCCTTGAGGGCTCGTACTACCGCATAGTCGAGGAGTTAAATCAAAAATACGGCTTCGCAAAGTATGTTGAAAGCAACGGTCTTGCATACATTGACGGACTTGCAGTAGTTGACCTTGTTGATTTTAACGGCGACGGCACCGACGAGCTTGTGGTGATTTACCGCAAAACCGTCAAGTCGCGCACCGAGGATTATATGGGCAACTATATTTCCACCGAGGAGAGCAAGTATTACATCGAGGTTTATCGCTACAACGGCTCGGGCGCAGTGCTTGCATACAAGGGCGAAGGCATTTCGAACAGCCTTAACGACACCGACGAGCAGTACTATATTCTCAAAACCGAAAACGGACGATTTTTCTACTGTCAGAACTCGTTTTCTGTTTCGGATTACGGCAGGTCGGTGAGCGCGTCCTCAACGATTATGAAGTTCAACAAAACTACTCTTGTGCCGACCTTCAGTGCGTCGTACCACAGCGAGTACGGATACACGCAGTATTACCTTGAGGACAAGTCGGTTTACAAAAACGAGTTTGACGCCGAGGCGTATAAGGTGCCGTTCTTTGACGGCAGCGACAGTTATGACGACGGACAGTTTGTAGTAAACTACCTGCAGCGCGGCTCGCGAGATTCGGGCACGGTTGAAGGTCAGGTAGAAAAGACTGTTTCGACTATCAAAAAACTCAATTCGTCATATGACCCTGAATAAAAAAATGCCGTCAATGACGGCATTTTTTTAATGTTCAAGTGTTCTGAACAATAGGCTGCTTGCAATTTACTTTTTGATAACAGTACCCATTGTGTTCGGCGCCATACCTGCTGCGTTTGCCTCGTCTGTGTCGATGTGCATCGCAAGAGCATAGCTGTCTGAAACGCGGACAACAACGTCACCGAAGGTGAGGTTTCTGCCGTTTGAGGTCGGGATTTCAACCGATACGATTTCGCCGTTTGTGAGTCCCATTTCCTCTGCGTCCTTTGTGGTTGCGTGGATGTGGCGCTTTGCAGCGATAACTCCCTTGGTAAGCTCAACCTCGCCTGCAGGACCAACAAGCTTGCAGGTGCCGGAGCCGTCAAGGTCGCCCGACTCTCTTACAGGTGCGGTAACGCCGATTGAACGAGCGTCGGTGAGCGAGATTTCAACCTGCGTTTCAGGTCTTACGGGACCGAGAATTGATACTGCAGGGAATTCACTCTTTGAGCCGACAACTCTTACGCGCTCCTCGCAAGCAAACTGTCCCGGCTGCGAAAGCATTTTTTTGCAGGTGAGCTCGTAGCCTTTGCCGAAAAGTGTTTCAAGGTCAGCCTGCGAAACGTGAACGTGGCGGGCAGAAATTTCTACAACTACTTGATTTTTCATCGAATAATCCTCCGTAAAATTAATACTTCACTATTTTAATACAAATATCATTGTTTTTCAATAGGTAATTTGATATAATTGTGTGAGCA
>CAMPBI010000030.1 GCA_946637545.1 uncultured Clostridia bacterium
TTTTCGGATTTGTGTTATCCGGTTCAGAATTTGTCTGCAAATGCTTTGAGTTCATCTGATGAAACTGTGCCGTTTAAGATTCTGCCCTCCACAATTTCTGCGCTCGGTGCGCTTGGCTGCAGGCTCTGAACTGCCTTGCCGAAGCCGCTGCCTCCCGACGTTGCGAAGAGAACCACCTTTTTGCCGCCAAAATCATATGCTTCAAGAAAGCTGTTGATGATTGTTGGAGCAACATACCACCAAATCGGAAAGCCTACAAAAATCACATCGTAGTTTTCAATCGCTGCGTTTGAGTCCGCAAGTGCCGGCTTGATGCCCTTTTTCATCTCTTTGCTACTGCGCGAAAGTGGATTCATCCAGTTGAGGTCAGATTTTGTGTAAGCCTTTTCCGGTTTGATTTCATAAAGGTCTGCTCCTGCCGCATCGGCAAGCGCCTTTGCTTTTGCAGCGGTTGTTCCGCTTGCTGAAAAGTATGCCACTAATTTTTTGCTCATAGTAATTACTCCTTTGTTTTTTGTAGTTTTTTATTTGTTTTTTTAAAAAGCAACATAGAAAGCAGAAAAGCTGCCGGGAAAACTATTCCCGTCACAAGTCCTGCTTTGAGATTGTTGCCTGCCGCTTCTGACACAAAGCCGACAAGCGTAGGTCCTGCAGAGCAGCCTACATCACCGGCAAGCGCCATAAACGCAAACATTGCAGTTCCCGCCCCTTTAAGCTTTGCTGATGCAAGGCTGAAAGTTCCCGGCCAGAATATTCCCACCGAAAATCCGCACAGCGCACAGCCGGCAAGTCCTGCAGCAGGACTTTTGGTAAGGGCAGCAACAAGATATGAAGCTGCGCACAGCGCCGCACACAGCAGCATAGCTTTTTTAAGCGGCAGTTTTTCGCTGAATTTGCCGTAAAGCGCTCTTGACGTTCCCATCATCAGAGCGAAGGCGCACGGTCCTGCCAAATCTCCCACGGTTTTTGACACGCCGAGTCCTGCCTCGGCAAAAGCAGACGCCCACTGACTCATCGCCTGTTCAGACGCGCCTGCGCAAATCATCAGCACCATAAAGAGCCAGAAAAGTTTGTTTTTTAAAAGCGTTTTTATAGGTACAGGCTCGCTGTTCTGCGTTATTGAATAAATAGGGACCTGCGAAAAATACACAGCATTTGCTATCGGTACAAGCGCCCATATAATCGCCATCAAGCGCCAATTCTCAATTCCTGCCAGTCTGAAGAACAGAGTTGAAACAATAACAACCCCGACATGCCCCCAGCAGTAAAATGAGTGGAGCAGGCTCATCGCCGCCTCTTTTCTTTCTGTGGGACACGCCTCAACAATCGGACTAATCATCACTTCTATGATACCGCCGCCAATGGCGTAAAGCACAACGCAAATCAGTATTCCCGTAAAACCACCTTTGACAGCGCCCGGAAGAAAAGCAAGGCCGCACAGACCGAGAGCTGAAAAAATATGTGCAGAGATTACCGAAACCCTGTACCCGATACGGTCAATCAGCTTTGCTGACAGCAAGTCAACAATTAACTGAACGCCAAAATTCACCGTAGTAAGAAGCGCTATTTTATCAAGCGACAGATTAAACTCGCGCGAAAATGTAAGGAATAAAAGCGGCGCAAAATTGTTTACAATCGCTTGTGTTATATATCCGACATAGCTTGCGTAAATTGTGTGATTATAATTGTTTTTTATATGCATATCAATATGTCTTTCGTTTTGTTGTAAATTACAGAGGTTTTTATTCGCAAAAGCATTATACACTATTCAGCCTAAAATGTCATCATTTAAAACAGAGTTTTAATCTTCTTTTTTCAGTTATTTTCAAAGCGTTTGTATTTACATTATATTATAATTATGGTATAATATTTGCTCAAGTTTATAACCCGGAGGCAAATCTTGAAAAAGTTAATTTCTGTATTTCTTACTTTTATAATAATGCTCACATCGCTTTTTTGCGGTGCGTCAGTGTCGTTTGCAAAAACGCAGAACGTCAGCGAAGGCTGCACTAAAATTCTTTTGGTTGGCAACAGCTATACATACTATAACGGGCTCGACCAGATGCTTGGCAGGCTTGGCGATATGACGGGCAAGGACTTGCTTGTTGTCAGCGCTTTCAAGGGCGGAAGCGACGCAAACGTTCTGCTGACTTCCGACCTCACCTACTACGCGTGGTACAAGGGCGAAAGAATTGCAAAAGGCTGCGGAAGCCTTGAAAAGATTTCTGCCCTTGACATCGGCAAAATCAACCGCGCAGGCAAGTGGGATTATGTGGTTTTGCAAAACAATGCCACCGCCGAGCAGACAGGTATGGGCGATGTTTATATGGCAGGGCTGTTCACCGATATGCTTGAAAGCAACCGCAATTTTATCATTAATTCAAACTACTGGAGAGCGTCGATTGACAAGGACAGACTTTCTGCGCACTATGCCGTTGCAAAGGCTACGGGCTCGTCGCTGATTGACACCCGCGGTTTTTTTGCGCAATATCTGAACGTGTTTAAAAACAGAGTGTGGTTCAGAGATTTGACGCTGCGCGATTCAAAGAATCATCCGTCCGCGTGGGGAACATACATTTTTGCACTTTCTGTTTATGCAAAAATCTACGGCACAGAGGGTTTTGCACAGAATGCAAACGACAGCAATATTATCCCCCTTTATAACTCTGACAACGGAAATATCAGCGAAATTTTTGACACTTCAAAATTCAAAAACACCTCCACACCCATTGCCTCGATTACAAGGGACACGGCAACGAAGCTGCAATATCTCGTTGCAAAATATGCCAAGCACTACCTTGGCGACGCCATTGAAAATTCAAAAAGCGCCAAATCCTCCCTGCCCGACAGTTCAGCCGCAGAAGCTGTAAGATACTTTGATTCTTCGGGAACAACGCTTTCCGGCTGGAATATGCTCGGCGGGCAGAGATATTATCTGAAAAACGGAATCATTACCACCGGCAGTTTTTGCAAACTCGGCAGTGAAAGATATTATTTCAACGACTTTGGAGAAACGCAAAGCGGTTGGTTTACCGTTTCGGGCAGCACATATTACGCGCTCAAGGGCGGCTCTGTTGCAACCGGCTGGCAGGCTATAACGGACACCAACGGTGATGTGCAGACTTTCCTTTTTAAAAACGACGGGGCACTTGTCACCGGGCAGAAGAAAATAGGAAAAGATACATATTATTTCAGCACGGGAAACGACGGCAAGCTCAAGGGCACAATGTACAAACGCGAATGGCGCAGCACTGAATCTGCTGACGGAACAACTGCGCGAAGATATTACAACAAAGACGGAGTTATGCTAACGGGCTTTGCCACGATAAAGGGCAAAAAGTATTATTTTTCTTCAACAGGCGTACTGAAAAAGAAGCAGTTTATCACGGTTAATAACAAAACTTATTATGCTGATAAAAGCGGTGTAATCCGCCAAAGCACCTTTGTAAATATTGACGGCAAGCGCTATTTCTTTAACAAGAAAGGCGTAATGGTTAAAGGAAAAATATTTACCTTCGGCAAGCACAAATACTACGCCGACAAAGACGGACACATCCGAAAAGGGTGGGTAAAAATCGGCGGACAGAATTATTATTTTGCAAAAAAGAAAACTGCTGAATTCCCGAGGTTTTCAATGTACACCGGCAAGCACAGAATCGGCGGAAAGGTTTACAAATTCAGCAAAAACGGCGTTTGCTTAAACAAATAAGTAGATAAAAATGACGGAAGGGCTTTGCGCCCTTCCGTCATTTTTATTTTATGCCCTTCAGGCAAATATGCAGTATATCGGGCAGGCTGACAGTCCTGCGGTCCGTAAACTGCAAAAACTGCAAAACCTCATCAACACGGCGCACCCTGCCCTTCACAGTGACATATTCTCCCCCGCTTTTGCGGCTGTCGGGCACAAAGCAGGTTATTTCAACCTCGGGCATTGATTTGATGTTATCAATTATCAGATGTATTTTTTCGTTGAGTTCGTCCATCCGTTCATCGTCAAGCTCAATCCGGCTGTCCGTTTGCCGTGCCGTTTCGCTTATTTCCTCGTCAAATCCGCGCAGTGCGGCAAACGGCGCAAACTGCGCCGCCCTGTCGTGAAGGCTCATATGCTTTCGCTTTGTTGACTGATAGTGAGCAAGGCTGATTATATCCGCATACTCATTTTGCTGTGTGTTCATAGTTTCCCCTTCTATTCCGCCCTGTGTCCTCCTATCTGGCGGTTGCGTTCCATAGCGGTTGCACCCTCCAGCAAATTCATTCCTTTCAGAACGGCGTTTCTGCCGAACCTGTACTGAAGGGCAATGACGGTTTTTTGGATTCTTTTTTCCTTGTCGAGCTTGATTTTTTCAGCCGCCTTTCGCCTTTCGGCAGCGGCGTAATCGGTAAAAAGGTCGAGCTGCTCGCACTTTGCATCAAGGCTCTTTGCCTTCTCCTCTGTAACAATATGATTTGCAACAACATATATGCGTCGCACAAGAAGGTCGCTGTCGACAATTCGGTCAAAAAGGCGCATCATAGCTTCCATAATCAGCCGCGTTGAAGATGTGTACCTGCCGATGTTTTCGCTGCTGTGCGCAGATTTTGGCATTTGCCTGCCGTAATGGTCGACCTTGATTTCTCCCTTGTAGCTGCCGTTTTTGATATTATCGATGTCGTAGCCGACTGTGAGCTCCACCTGGTTTGTGACAACGCCCTTGTCAACAAGCTGAAGCGAAAGGCGCTCGGTCATCTCCTTTACGATAAGCCGTGCCTTTTCATAGGTGTACGGATGCTGAAGCACCTGTCCTTCGCTGATTGACTTTGTCTGCGGTGTGTATGATTTAATCTCTTCAATCGTGCAGGGCTCCCACCCCCACGCGTGGTCAATAAGGAGCTCGGCGTTGATTCCAAACTCCCTGTAAAGCAAATCCTCGTTGTAAAGCGAGCACTGCGCAATGTCGCCCATTGTATAAATCCCGTAGCGTGCAAGGCGTCTTGCCGTGCCGTTTCCGACGCGCCAGAAATCTGTTATCGGACGATGCGACCAGAGTTTTTCACGGTAACTCATCTCATCAAGTTCCGCAATACGCACGCCGTCTGAATCGGCAGGAATATGCTTGGCAACAATGTCCATTGCAATTTTGCACAAAAACATATTTGTGCCGATTCCTGCTGTTGCGGTAATTCCCGTTGTCTTCAGCACATCGCGAATCATAACCATCGCAAGCTCGTGTGCGGTCATATTATATGTTTTAAGATAATTAGTGGCGTCGATGAACACCTCGTCAATTGAGTAGACGTGAATATCCTCGGCAGCAATGTATTTGAGATAGATCTCGTAAATCGAGGCGCTGATTTTTTCATAAAGCAGCATCTGCGGCGGCGCAGCGATATAGTCAAGCTCAAGCGAGGGATTATTTTTCAGCTCATCGGCAAAGACCGATTTGCCGGAAAACCTGTACCCCGGGGCACTGCATTTGCGGTTGCCGTTGACCTCGCGCACCCTTTCGACAACCTCAAAAAGTCTTGCTCTGCCCGGAATTCCGTACGCCTTGAGCGACGGCGAAACGGCGAGGCAAATTGTTTTTTCCGTTCTGCTGACATCTGCTACAACAAGGTTTGTGTTGAGCGGGTCAAGTCCGCGTGCAACGCACTCAACAGACGCGTAAAACGACTTGAGGTCAATCGCAATATACTGTTTTTCTGCCAAAATACTCACCTCCTGTGACGCAAAATCATTATATCAAACATTCGTTCTATTGTCAACAAAATTTTCATTTTACCAAAAGATGCTTGACAAAATTGTGAAAATGGGTATATAATATTGGCATCAAAAGCAATGACGAAGAAAAGTAATGCGAAAACGTGCTTTTAGCGAGTGCGGGACGGTGTGAGCCGCACAGTAACAGTCGCACGAAGAACACTTCTGAGCTGCAAGCTGAACGGAAACAAGTAGGTGCGCCGCAAGCTGTGCGTTAACATACAGCAAGCCTTAATGATGAGGTTTTGAGAAGCAATATAGGTGGCACCACGGGTAACAGTCGCTCGTCCTATGATTAGGATTGAGATGACTGTATTTTTATTTTGAGGTGAAGGATATGAAACACACTGACATCAAAGACATTATCACAACTGACGAATTCGTGGGCAAAGAGGTTACCGTTTGCGGTTGGGTAAGAACGGCGCGCGACAGCAAAAACGTTGCCTTTCTTGAACTCAACGACGGCTCAAGTCTTAAGCACCTGCAGATTGTTATTGACAAAAACAGCGGTATTGCAGTTGACAGCGAGGCTACAAAGCTTGGCGCGTCACTGAAGGTTGTTGGCAGCGTTGTAAAGAACGAGCGCAACAACACTAACGAAATTGACGCAAAGGAAATCACCGTTCTCGGCGTATGCCCTGCTGATTATCCGCTGCAGAAAAAATTCCAGAAGCTTGAAACCCTGCGCGAGATGCCGCACATCCGCGTGAGAACAAACACCTTTAACGCAGTGTTCCGCGTTCGTTCCGTAATGGCTGCTGCAATTCACAGATTTTTCCAGGAGCGCGGCTACGTTTACATCAACACTCCGCTGATTACAGGCTCCGACTGCGAAGGCGCAGGAGAGATGTTCCAGGTAACAACAATCGGTTACAGCAAGGACTACGACAGCGAAGAGGAATATTACGCAAACGACTTTTTCGGCAAAAGAACGGGGCTTTCCGTTTCGGGTCAGCTCGAGGGCGAAATTGCCGCAATGGGTATGGGCAAGATTTACACCTTCGGTCCGTCTTTCCGTGCAGAGAATTCAAACACGCAGCGCCACGTTGCAGAGTTCTGGCACGTAGAGCCGGAAATCGCATTTTGCGAGCTCCCCGACCTGCTTGAAATTGCAGAGGATATGATTAAATACATTGTTAAGGACTATATGGAAAAATGCCCCGACGAGCTTGCTTTCTTTGAGCAGAGATTTGAAAAGGGTCTGACCGAAAAGCTCCTTTCGGTTGTAAACAACGATTTTGAGGTTGTTGATTACACCGACGCTATTGAGCTGCTCAAGAAAGCGGATGTAAAATTTGAGTTCCCCGTTGAATGGGGCTGCGACCTTCAGAGCGAGCACGAAAGATATATCACCGAGCAGGTTTACAAAAAGCCCGTATTCCTTATCAACTACCCGAAGGGCATCAAGTCATTCTATATGAAACAGAACGCCGACGGCAAAACCGTTGCGGCAACCGACCTGCTTGTACCGGGCGTTGGCGAAATCATCGGCGGCAGCGAAAGAGAGGCTGACTACGACAAGCTCCTTGCTGCGATGAAGGAAAAGGGTATGAGCACCGAGGGCTACGAGGCATATCTTGACCTTCGCAAATTCGGCACAGTACCGCACGCAGGATTCGGACTCGGATTTGAAAGAATAATTATGTACTGCACGGGTATGGCAAACATCCGCGATGTTATCCTTTACCCGAGAACAGTAGGAAGCATCAAATAACTAACAGGTCACTCGTCTATGACTAAAAATATTAAGGAGGACAAAGCAATGATGATTTATCCGAAAGGCTATCAATCATCGCTCTCGCAACGCGAGACGCAAAAAGCAATCAAAGTTGTAAAGGACACTTTTCAGGCGGCACTTGCAGGTGTTTTGAACCTGGACAGAGTTACCGCACCGCTGATGGTCACAAAAAAAAGCGGCATTAACGATGACCTCAACGGCGTTGAAAGAAAAGTTCATTTTACAATGATGAGAATTGACGGCGAGGCAGAGGTTGTTCAGTCGCTCGCAAAGTGGAAAAGGCGCGCGCTCTACCGCTACGGCTACAAGGCAGGCGAAGGAATTTACACCGATATGAACGCCATTCGCCGTGACGACGAAACAGACAATCTTCATTCGCTCTTTGTTGACCAGTGGGACTGGTGCAAGGTCATCAAAAAAGAGGAACGCACTCTTTCGTATCTTGAGAGCACGGTACAGAAAATTGTTGACGCTATTTTCTTTACAAATGAAAAAATCAAGATGAACTACCCTGCTCTTGGTCTTGATATGAAAAAAGAGGTATTCTTCATCACCACGCAGGAGCTTGAGGATATGTATCCCGACCTCACGCCGAAAGAGCGTGAAAACGAAATCACCAAAAAGCACAAGACAGTATTTCTTATGCAGATTGGCGGCAAGCTGAAAAGCGGCGAGAAGCACGACGGCAGGGCACCCGACTACGACGACTGGGAGCTGAACGGCGACATTCTTTTCTGGAACGAGCTGCTCGGCTGTGCATTTGAAATCAGTTCAATGGGTATTCGCGTTGACGCAGAAAGCCTGCACCGCCAGCTTGAAATCGAAGGCTGCCTTGACAGAGAAGAATTTGATTTTCATAAGGGAATTCTTGACGGCACGCTTCCGCTCACAATCGGCGGCGGCATAGGTCAGTCAAGGTTGTGTATGCTGCTTTTGCAAAAGGCTCACATCGGCGAGGTTCAGTGCTCAATCTGGTCGGACGAAATGCGTAACGAGTGCAAAGAGCACGGAATTATACTGCTATAACAACAAACAAAGGCTTACCGTACCAAGGCAAGGTACGGTAAGCCTTTAATTATATAATCTGTCAGTCGAGGTGCTTTGCGATAAATTCGTCAAGCTTTGCGTAGTAGCCTTCGGTATCGTAAACGATACTGTCGGCGTGCTTTGCCTCGGGAACGATGAACTGGTCCTTTTCGGTTGTGCAGAGCTCATAGAGCTCCTGACCCATTCTTGTAGGAACAAAGTCGTCGCTGCCGCCGTGGATGAAGAGCATCGGCACGCGTGCGTTCTTAACGCTTTCGCGGACGTCGGTGTCGTTAAGGTCGTAGCCTGCAAGGCGTTTGTTGACCTCGTTCATACCCTTGAAGATGTACGGTGCGGCCTTTTTGATACCTACGCCGTTTGCAACGGAGATAAACTCGTCCTTTGCGCTTGTGAACGGGCAGTCTGCAACAATCAGCTTAACCTGCGGCGGAACCTTGTTTGCCATCTGACAAACAGTTGCTGCGCCCATTGATACGCCGTGAAGGATGATTTTAATATCGTCGCCGAAACGGTCAATGAGATAATCGAGCCACTTGAGCATATCCTGGCTTTCGTAATAGTCGAAGCCTACCCAGTCGCCGCCCGAATCACCTGCAGAGGTGTGGTCGGTAGAAAGGAAGTTGTAGCCCTTGTCGTGATAATACTTGTAGAAGTTTGCAGAGTCGCCGCGGTAACTGCCGCGATAGCCGTGTGAAAATACGGCGAACACTTTGCTCTCCTCTTCTGCGTGAAGAAGGTAGCCCTTGAGAATCTGGTCTCTGTCATTGAGAAGGTCGATGTGCTCAAGCGGCTGCTCGTCAACCCATTTCATACTCTCCTCACACATATTGCCAAGCGGAATCATATCGCCCTGGTCCATTGCATCCTGAAGCCTTTTCATCGGTCCCTTCGGGATAGTTTCCTTGTACATTACGTCAAGGTATGAGTGGAGCGCAAGCGCACCCATTGCGGCTGCTCCAAGTCCTGCTGCAGCTGCAAGTCCAAAAATCTTTTTCATAAATTTCCTCCAAAACTTAAGCAGCGTTTTACGCTGCTTAAAATAATTACTTGCTTGTTTCCTCGCTTACCGCCTCGGGCGCTTTGGTAGTCGGAACTGCCTTTACCTTAAGTTCCCTGTACTTGCCGTCGTCGCCGTTTCTTGCAAGAATCTGCTTGCCGTCGTAGCGGATAAAGTACTCGCCCTTGTTGTCAAAGGTGTAAGTGGTGACCTTTTTGCCGTCATCGTTAGTTGTGTCCTCGTGGGCAGTCTTGATGGTAGCAATAACGTTGATATAATACTCACCCTCATATTTTACGCCGGAGCTCTTAACAAGGAAGGAACACTCCTTCATCTCGTCCTTTGTAAGACCGAGTTCCTTTTCGGAATAGCTTTTGATAAGATTGATTGCGTCTGATTCGGTGATTTTTGCATCATCGGTTGTAATTTCCTGCGTAGTGATATGTTCTTCAGCTTTTTCCTTGCCGCCGTCCTTTGAGCAGGCAGCAAAAGCGCTGAAAATCAATGATAAGCATAAAAGGGTAATCAGTACTTTCTTCATTTCTATACCTCAAATATACAAATATAGTATATATATTATAAGATAATTCTCTGACAAAGTCAATACTGCCGTTAGTAGTCATAACGGAAAACATCCGAATAGAAGGTGTGCGTTTCAACACCATTTGTATAGGTGATGTAAAAGCGGACGCCAAACCACGAGGCTTTGCTCTTGATACCGTAGATGAGGGCTTTTGATTCGGCATCTTTGTCAACACTTTCGACAACGCGGATGAGGCTGCCGTTTTCGTTATAAGTGTTTGCCTTTTCAAGCACCAGGTCATCTGCAGTCATTCTGACACCGTAAAGAAAACCGTTTGACAAAATCCGGTATTCGCTGTCATTTTTAATCTGAACAAAAAACTCCTTGCGGTAGTCCGAGCCTTCAACGTCAGAGAATTTGAAGCCTGTTGCATACGGTAATTCCTGCTCGCCGTATTTTTCGCAGACAAGGCTGTTATTTACCGCCTCTTCGCCAAAATCAAAGCGGCGAAAATCAGAAATGTCATCAAGCTTTGCAAGAGCCAGATCCCTGCCGTTGATAAACCCGTCGCGGTTATAGTCGCCGTATGCGACTTTCAGATTGCAGCGAGTGTTGCTTTTATCAACAGTGAGCTCGGCAGTGTATAAAATTGTTCCTTCTTTTTTTAACTGAAGTGTGTGAGCGCCGCACCTTATGTTTTCAGTAACAAACGCACCGTTTTCACCCGTTGTGGCGCTGATAACGCCGTCAATATAGACATCTGCGTCTGCAATGGGAAGGTCTGCAAGCGTGCAAAGATTGCCCGACACATAGTGCCCGTCGGTGGTGTGGACGTACTCGGTGTAATCTGTTTCGCAGTCATCGCAGTGATATGTGTACTCGCTGTCAAAGCAGCAATCATACTCTGTTTTGTCAACAAGCGCAGTGCGTCGACTGTGACCGCAGCCAAGTGAAAAGCGTCCTGCGCCGAGCCTGTCGCAGTAATCCCTGGCAGTCGAATCATCATAGCAGTAAATTACAACGGAGCTGTAAATACCGTATGTGCTTGTTTTGTATGACGCAAGGGCAAAGTCAGCAATTTTACACTCTTTTGAAGTGACGGTGATTTTGTCGAGCTTTGTGCAGGCAAGAAATGCGTCGTTTCGTATTTCTTCGCAGTCGGTCAGTGTGATTTCTTTTATTGCGGCGCATCCGCGAAAAGCCTGAACGCCGATTCTGCGAGCTTTTGAATCAAGGTTAAAACTTGTAATTGATTTACGGCTGATGTACCACGGTGTGTTTTGATAATACGTTATATCGCCGTTTGCATAATCATCCATATATCCGCCCCCAAGAGTGAGCGAAAGAGTTTTAATTGCAGTGCAATTATACCAGATTGTGCCGTTTTTCGGTGCGCTGACGGACAGCGGCATAGTAAGAGTATTAAGCTTTGTCGCGCCGTAAAAGGCATAGTCCGAAAGCGAGGTAACTCTATCGTCGATTACAACAGTTTTAACAGCAGGCAAATAACTGTTCCACGGTATTTCGGACAGCGAAGAATAACTGTACATATCCCCCGCACCGCTGATTGTCAACGCAGAGGTTTCCGTGTCAAAATGCCACTGCAGGCTGTCGCCGCAGGTACCCTTGTTGTATGTTTTGAGCTCAAATCCGTTTTCAGTCGCGTATGATACGGCTGTGCCTGTATCGTAAGTTTCGATACGCAGGTCGCGTTTTGTCATTGCACCGTCGAAAATATATCCGACGGAAAATTCGCCGAATTCTATATTCGTTGCATCAGCGCAGAGCGTCTGCGGATAAGACGACAGCGCAAACGCATTATCGTGAATTTTTATACCCGTATCGACGGTTAAGATACTGTCGGCAAAACGCTGTGTGGCGCATACAATATTTCCGCTTGAATCATAAATAAGTCCGCCGTTTTCTTCAAAATTCGAGTTCAGCTCAACCGCCTCTGCACCGCTGATAACAAATGATGACGCATTAATTTTGGTGACACTTTCAGGCATTTTATATGCAGATTTGCTGATTTTCGGCAGCATTACAAGCTCTGACATATCCTCTGAATAAAGCACATTGTCAACAGCACAGAGGGCTGTATTGCTGTTAAAGCATCGGATTTTGGCAATGGGGGATGCGTAAAATGCAAACGGCGAAATACCCGAAACGTCCGCCTTGATTTCAACGGTATTAATAATGTCCGCATACTGCGCCCAAGGGCATTCGGCATTTCTGTAATCATACATATCACCGCTGCCGTCAATGGTGATTTTGCCGGTGTCAAAAACAGTATATGTCAGATTTTCGCCGCACTCGCCGTGGGCAATTTCCGTCGGGATAATATACGGTCCGACATAACTGTCGCCGCAGACGGAACAGGTGTAAAGCGTATAACCTTCTTCTGTTTCAGTCGGGTCAATTATTTCGGCGATATAATTATGTTTGCAGCCAATCGGGTTAAAGGTGATGCTTTCAGACAGCGCATATGCTTCGGCAGGGGTGTTGCGATAGCCGTTAATCACAAAGTTGTCAATCGCTCCGAATGCGCCTGCACCTATCTCTTCACAGTCCGCTGTAAAGGTGTATTCCTTTACAAGATTAGAGGCATAAAATGCAAAATTTCCGATTTTATCGCAATTTTTTGCAGTTGTAAAGTTGTTTGCCTTTACATTGCAGAAGGTGTAATTGCCTATTCTGTCAACCGAATCATCAACAGTTACTTCCGACAGATTACCTGCAAAGATTCTCCACGGCTGCGTATCGGCTGTATAGTCTTTGCTGCCGTAAATATTCAGAGTTCCTTCAGGAATACGAAGGGTGTAATTTTCGCTGTCGGTATACACGATGTCAGACAAATCGGGCATACCCCATCCAAAATAGTCGTCCCTGCCCTCGTCACCGAGGTCAAGCGAAAAATCAGCCAGCACGCTGCACAAATCATCAACCGACATATTATTATCAATTGTTTTAAGATTTGCGCACAGCGACGCAATATACGGGGACGAAAACGATGTTCCGCTGTTTTTGCGGTATCGGGAATCGGTGCTTTTTTGATAAGGCGCGAGCGACACAATTTTTCTGCCCGTTGCACAAAAATCCACATACTGTCCGTAATTTGAAAATTCAGCAAACGTTTCAAAATCGTTTTCCAGTGCAGAAACGGTAATAGTTTCGTCTATTCCTGCGGGATAAATATACTTGATTTCTTTTGACTGATTGCCTGCAGCAGCGCAAACACAAACACCGTTTTCGGCAGCGTTTTTTACTGCCGCTTTGAAAGAATTACCGCTTGATGCAGATGTTATACTGATGTTAATTACAGTTGCTCCGCTTGAAACAGCGTCGTTAATCGCCGAAATCATCGATGACGCGGTGGCAACATTTGTGCCAAAAGGAACAACCTTATACGGCAGAATCTTAACCGTGTCAGGCGTATTATTTGCAACTATTCCCGCAATAAAAGTAGCGTGGCCGTAAACCTCTCCGGCAAGGCTTGTATCGTAGTACGCGTCGGCGCAGTCATCACCCGAAAGGTCATATCCGCCGCTTACAAATCTGCCCTCCAGCTCCTCGTGGTCGTACATAACGCCTGTATCAATAAGGGCAAAAATTACGTCATCCTGACCGACGGCATATTTTGAAAGATACTGCGGTGTGCCGAGTGCATTACTTCCCTCGGGATAGATTGTTCCCTTTTCGCTTGCGCAAAGCTGCGCCGTGCCCTCGGTGTCAACTGTCATGCCGTCTGACTGAATTTCGTAGTAAGCCTTTTCTGCCTTTTTCCGCGAGTCAAACTGCAAAACAGCAAAACCGTTTTCCCTGTCATTGGCAACAAGCTTTGCGCCGTACCTTTTTCCGTTATAATCGTTAACAAGCAGCCTGGCAAAGGCAAAGCTGTCGCCCGAATCGTACTTTTTAAACGCTGCTTCAGTGTTGTATTTTTTGTATATTTCCGAAAGCTGCGCCCTGTATTCGTCGCGGTCAAAGGTGTTTTTTGCGCGCAACGAGAACACTCCTGCCGCAACAAGCGCAGAAGTCAGAATTGCCGCAATCATCAAAAATGATAACGCAATGCGTATTCTGTGTTTCTTCTCAAAATGCACAAACTCACCTGTCAAATATAATAATAATTTATACAATTATAACACAAATTGTTGACTTGTGCCACTAAAATATGTTATTTTGTAATAAAGAATTTGTTTGAGGAGAGAATAATGGCTACAACAGAAACAAAAACTTATGTTCCTAAAAAGGAATGGCTCGCGTACGGAATAGGTGCTCTCGGTCAGGGTATGGTTTACGGAATTATGAGCTCGTACATATCCGACTTTTATCTTAACGTACTCAAGGTAACGCCTGTTTTTGTACTGCTTTTAATGCTTCTTGCGCGTGTATGGGATGCAATAAACGACCCGATTATGGGTTTCATCGTTGACCACGCAAATCCAAAGCACGGCAAACTTAAAGCGTATCTGCTTTACACTCCCATCCCCGTTGCAGTGCTGACAATGCTGCTGTTTTTCGCACCGAATCTTACGGACAGTCAGCGTATGGTTTACGCCGCAATCACATATGTGCTGTGGGGTATGATTTACACCTCGTCAGACGTCCCGTTCTGGAGTCTGCCAAACGCTTTGACACCAAATGCCGACGAGCGCGGCTCAATCATTTCAAAGGCAAGAACGCTCAACGGAATAGGCTCGGCAATCCCGATGGCAATGTTTATGGCGCTTGGTTTTGTGCTGCCAAAATTCAATCTTTCGGGAACTGACCTCGAACAAAAGAAATACACAATTATGGCGCTCGTGTGCTCAATTATCGGCAACCTGCTGTTCATAAGAGTATATTTTAAAACAAAAGAAAGAGTTAATATTCCGATTCCGCCAAAGCGTGACCGGTCACAGCCCGGCACACTTAAACTGATATTCACCTGCAAGCCGCTTATGCTCACTGCAGCGATGGGTATTCTGTCGGCGGCAAGATATATGTTTCAGGCAGGCGCAGTGCACGTTGCAAGATATTCATTCTATATCGGCGACGCCGAAAAGCTCAAGACCTTGGGCGGACAGGAGCTCGAGCAGGCGCTGCAGTCAAATATTTCAACTGTGTCAACGGTGCTTGCAGGCGCAAGCGCAGTCGGTATGTTCGGCGCTATGATTGCCGTAACGCCGCTGATTAAAAGGTTTTCTTATAAACAGCTTGTTATAGCGTCGTCGCTGCTCGGCTCTGCGTCGAGCTTTGCAATGTGGTTCATCGGCTACGATAATTTCTGGGCGTGTGTTCCATGCCTGCTTATTTCCACAATCCCCTGCGGCGTTATCAACGTGTGCGCTTTTGCCATGGTAGGCGACTGCCTTGACTATATGGAACTCCACACAGGAGTAAGACTTACAGGTATGGGCAACGCAATTCAGAGCTTTGTTACAAAATTCAGCAACGCGATTGCAACCTCGGGAATTATTCTGATGTACATTGTTGTGGGTCTTGATGTGTCGCAGATGAGCGCAAATGTTACAACAAATCCCGTTGCGCTCGACCCGTCAATCCGCACAGGCATTTTCAGCGTAGTTTCAATTATACCTGCAATTTCACTGTTGCTGTGCATTATTCCGATGTTCTTCTACAAGCTTTCAGGCGAATACAAGGATAATATGGAGCGCGAACTTGCAAAACAGCGTGAAGAAAAAGGTATAACAATAGAGGTATAAAACTA
>CAMPBI010000031.1 GCA_946637545.1 uncultured Clostridia bacterium
AATTTTACTCCACAAACAAAGAGGGCACGGCGTTACGCTGTGCTCTCTTTGTTTTGTTATTTAATTCTGAACGAATTAACTGTATCCTCGTACATATCAATTGCATAAATATAGTCGCCGATATATATAACGCGGTCAACATTATTGCTGAATTTTTGCTCTGCCTTAATTTCGATTTTGCCGTTCTTTTCGCCAAGCAGCAGAACGCCACCGCCAAGCTCCTCGAATTCATACTCGGTATTAATATAGTAATTAATCGGAATTGCGAGATAATCCTCGTCATCGTTTATAACAATCGCCTTATGTGTAGTTTGTGCCTCGCTTTCGGCGTCCTCGTAAACCTTGGTGTCGAGTATCTTCGGAGCGTTCTTGTCGCTGATGTCAAACAGCACAATTTTTACGCCGTTTCGAGCCTCACCCCACTCGTTTTCTTCGGTTGAATAACCGATTCCCATAAGCTTGTCATCGCCAACAGGAACAAGATTTGTTGAAAAGCCCGTTATCTTGACCTCACCTGTAACGCGAGGGTCTTTTGGGTTGCTCAAATCGATGCAGAACAGCGGGTCGGTAGTTTCGTATGTGATGACATACGCCATATCGCCGATGTATCTGACAGCCTCGATATGCTCGCCGCGAGCATAACCTCCGACTGAACCGACAGTTTCGAGTTCATCATCAAGTACATAAAGTTTGTTGACCTCGTTGCCCTCTTTGTCGCTCGCCGTAGTGGCAACACGCAGGAAGCTGTCATTTTCGTCAAACGACCACTGATTGTTTACGTAACCCTTAACTCGTCCGACGGATTTTTCTTCAATATCCGTGCCGTCAAACTCATACTTTGCAATCACGGTGCTTGTGTTGCCGGAGTTATAATCCACACAAGACAGGTACAAATTGTCAGTGGTGCAATAGATATTGTCAGCGCCTCCCATAATGGCTTTTACTTTTTTATTCTTTCTCTTTCCGCTGTCCGTATCAAGCGCACCGACAACTGCATATGACGGTGTTTTACAGCACTCAAACGCGCAGATGTCGTCGGCAGGGATTTTGGCATAATCGCCGTTTGCACCCGTACAGTAGGGTATGAATCTTTTGTCAAACGAAAATGTGTTTGAAATCACATAAATGCAACCGTCGACCATACGCGAGGTGCTGTAATTACCGCTTTGCTCAAAGGTGTCGAGCCTTTTTACATTTTCCCTGTCGCTTATGTCAAAAGTGATTACAAAGGTTTTGTCACCCTTTTTATAATCTTCGGGGTACTCGGTTCCAAGGACATACAGCCTGTCGCCGTCAAGATACATTTCGGTGAAATCCGAATTGCCGTTGTTGAATTCTTTTGACGCGAGCTCGGTTTTTCCGTCCTTTGCCGACACAATCACAAGCGTGCCGTCGGCACTGTCAATATAGTAAATATAGTCGCCGTCGGTTTTGACGATGTCCGCCTCGTCAACATCTGCAACCTGTGTATTTGTTGAACTGTATGACGAGCTTTTTGACAGCGCACCGTCGGCGGCGCTTTCCGTCGCGAAAGAAGAGCTCTTCTTTGAAAAAAAGTCCACTATCGAGTGCGAATTGCTCTTATATTCATAATCATAAATCTTATCTGTAAAGCTTTCAAGCTCGTCATAAGTCGTGAAGTGAACTATTCCGCCGTCTGTATTCTTTTTGACCGCCTTTTCGACTCGTGAATCTCGAATTGCGTTAGCCGAGAAAACGGACGCAACAACAATCGCAACACACGCAGCTACAGAAACAAGCGGCATAAAAATACGCTTTTTATTAGTATTAACCTTAATAACATCATTTGCACTAATCCCCTGCTCGAGCCGTGCCTTTATGGCGTCCTCACTTAAAGAGGAGGGAGCTGTGATGCTTTCATTTTCAAATTTTGATGTGATAAAATCTCTGTTTTTCATTGCAATCACTCCAAAAAATCTTTCATTTTATTCAGGCTGCGTGACAACTTTGAACGCACGGCGCCCGATGTCATATCGACAATTTTTCCGATTTCCCTGCTGTTAAAGCCTGCCACCACTGACAGAAGAACTATCTCTTTTTCGTCGTCTTTCAGACTGCCGAGCGCATTTTGCAGTTCTGTTTTCAGCGCGGTTTGCTCTGCCGAATCGTCAAAAAGCTGATTTGCCATATCGTCAATATTGCTGTTTTTTCGCATCATTTGCTGCCGCTTTATCTGTGCGCCGCAGGCATAATACAGGATACGGAATATCCACGCCGAGAAAGCCTCGGGCTTTTTGAGCGAGCCTATCTGTATGTATGCAGACACCACGCAGTCCTGCACTGCGTCCTCGGCATCACTTTCGCTTTGCAGACGGTAAAAGGCGTAGCGGTAAAGCCTGTCCTTGTACAGACCGTAAAGCTGGGCAAATGCGTTCTTGTCCCCTGTTTTTGCAAGGAGTACAAGCTCTTTTTCGTTCATCGTGTCACTTCCTTTTGAAAGCTTTCATATGTTAAGTACAAAATAAACTGCAAAGTGTTGCAAAAAAATTCCGCCCTCGAAAAAATCCGAAGGCGGTGATTGCATATTCTTTATTTCTCGTCGATTTTCTTCGAGTATTTTGCAAGGTAAACTGTACGCATCAGCATACACTCGAGTTTTGGTACATAGTGTGCACGGTTAAAGATGTCAACATCAATAATAGCCTGGCAAGCCTTGTCCATAATAATATCGAGTGCCTGAAGGTCGCCCTCGGTGTTACCCGTGATAAGAGCGCCTGCGCCCTGGATGAGAACGGCATTTCTCTGGTCGATAGCCTCGCCTGCCTCTTTAGCACAAGCGTCTGTGTCGCCGTCAATCCACGGAACATTCTTTACATCCACGCCGACAATCTGTGCAAAGTCGTCAATCATAGGGGTGATACCCTCGCCTGTGCACGAAACTGCCACAACATCGGGTGCTGCAAGGTGGCGGATGAAGGTGCAATCCTCGGTGTTGTAGATTGCTCTGTGGAGCTTTTCAACTTTTGGAGGAATACCGTTAACGCCAACGCCTGTTTCAACATCAACATCAACGCTCTTGCCGCCGACTGTGAGTGTGAAGGTTTTACCGTTTCTCACAGAGCAGCCGAGGTCCTGAATAGAATCGGGCATACTGCCTGCGTCCTTCTTGTTGAGGAAATAATTTCTTTTATCGTCGTCGCTGTAGGTCTTTGCCCACGAGTGACGAAGGTAATTATCCTTGATAACCTTTTCGCAGCACTTTTCGAGATTTTCGGCAAGCGCAAAAGCGTGCTCGTAGCTGTCGCCCATACATACTGTGCCGTGATGCATCATCATAATTGCGCGAGCATTCGGGTTCATCATAATGCACATTTCAACCTTCTTGCGAAGTGAATCTGTGGTAGACATAGCATAAGCTGCGCAAGGCACCTTATCACCGAGAACGGGCTTGAACTCGTCGTAAACATTGCGGATTTCCATACCCGTAATTGAAACGATTGTTGCTGCCTTCTGATGAGTGTGAATTACAAAATCAACTGTCGGATGATGACGGTATGCTGCAGCGTGAACGCCTTTTTCAGATGACGGCTTGATGTCGCCATCATATGAGCAGTCGTCGATGTTGACAACAACAATTTCATCCGGAGTCAAATCCTCGTAAGCTCTGCCTGACGGAGTAATTACAAACTGTGTATCCGAAATACGGGCAGATACGTTGCCCCATGTGCGGGCGATAAGACCTTTTTCGATGAGCTCCTTGCCTGCTTTAACGACTAATTCCTTAGCCTCTTGAATTTCGTATGACATAAATTTTCTCCATTATATTTAAGTATATTGAGGGGCGAGTTCCCCCGCCCCCTGATAATGACTAATTAATAATCAATCTTTTCGCACTGTGAAAGCACCTTGTCGAAGCGGCGGATGCATTCATCGATATCCTCTTCGGTGTAAGCGCTTGATGTGTAAAGACGAGAGCCTGCAAGTGTTACAAGACCTTCTGCCATGTAAGCAGCGCCCATGTACTGCATCTCTGTCTGGCGGATACCTGTCTGCTTAAGAACGCTCGGAACCTCCCACGGCTTCTTCCAGTTGATTCTGAAGTGCATTGTAGCAACTGTGTGAAGCTGGCAGATTGAACCAACGTTGTAGCATACGAACGGAAGGTCATATTTCTTGATTGACTCGTTGATACCCTTAACAAGTCTGTCTGCCATCTGACCTGCTACCTGACAAGCATTTCTCTTTTCGATTTCGCAGATAACTGTGTAGCCTGCTACGCAGGAAAGAGGTGTAGCTGCCATTGTACCGCCGCACATAGCCTTGTGAATCTTCTTGCCTTCAGCCTTGTCAAGACCTGCGCCGAGATACTTCATAACTTCCTTATGTCCGCCGATACCGCCTGCACCCGGATAACCGCCTGCAATAATCTTACCGAAGATTGTGATATCGGGATCGATTCCGTAGTAACCCTGTGCGCCTGAAATGCCGATTCTGAAGCCGGTAACAACCTCGTCACAAACAAGGAGAGCACCGTACTTGCGGCAAAGTGCCTGTACGCCCTTCGGGAAGTCCTTGTCAACAGGACGGGTAGCTGATTCAGGTCCGCAAGGCTCAATGAATACAGCAGCTGTGCCGCCGCGGAACTTGTTGATGATGAGTTTCTTTTCGAGTGACTTGAGGTCGTTCGGGAAGAACTCCTGTGTGTGCTTGAATACGAAGAGCGGAACACCGTGTGACTGGGTGTTGAGAGTACCCGGTACACGCATACCCCATGCAAGCTGATCTGACCAGCCGTGGTAAGCGCCGCCCATCTTGATGATGTTCTTGTGACCTGTTGCAAGACGAGCTACACGAACTGCGCACATACAAGCCTCTGTACCCGAACCGAGCATACGGAACATTTCAACTGAAGGTACGCACTCGCTGATTTTCTTTGCGAGCTTGTACTCGTACGGGTGGAAAAGACCTGTTGACGGACCGCAGTCGTCAAGGAGTTCCTTAACTGCCTCTTTGACAACATCGTCGTTTGAGCCGATGATTGTCGGACCGCCTGCCTGAAGGAAATCGAAATACTCGTTTCCGTCAATGTCGTAAAGCTTGTTACCCTTTGCCTTTGTCATAACGATTGGGAAAGGATAGTTGAATGCAAGGTTATGCTGAACACCGCCGGGGATAACGTTCTTGGCTTCGTCAATCATTTCCTTGGACTTTTTGCACTTCTTTGCGAAATACTCTTCCTCATATCTCTTGAGGGCGTTTCTGTTGATTGAGTAAATCGGCTTTTTAATGAGTGCATCGAGCTGTGCGGTAAGCGCAGCAGCGTTAGGATACTCTGTAATAGCAAATCTTGTATCCATAAATTTTTCCTCCTTGAATTATGTGGTGTGAGTGACTGCTCACCGTTTTGAACGTGTGAGCACCTGCTCACTATATTTGCACTTTTATTATATCACTTATTAACAATTTGTCAAATGAAAAGTTGTAAAAAATTAGTCAAATTTCTTGCAAAACGGCAAAATTAATGATACTATGTTATCAACAGTTATAACAAAAGTGAGGGAGTTTTGTTATCTTTGCACAAGCGCCGGACACATTTTTTGTGCGATGTGACAAAAATTGTTATGATAGAAAAAAGATACAAAGACGCGTTTGACAGAGCAAGCGACGAGCGCAAGGAAAAAATCCTTGAAATCGGAATTGAGGAATTCGCGTCAAACGGTTATGAAAACGCTAATATTAATGTAATAGCGAAAAAAGCAGGAATCAGCATAGGCTTGATGTACAAATACTTTGCCACAAAAGAGGACTTATTTGTCACCTGCCTTCAGCGCGGAATGCAGATTCTTGACGACGCGCTTGAAGAAATTATGGAAAGCGACGACAAGCTGCTGACCAAGGCTGAAAAGGTTATCAGAACGACGTGCCGACATTCTAAAGCAAACGCAAATTACATAAAGCTTTACAACGAAATAACCAGTGAAAAAAACGGTACGCGTGCGCGGCTGCTTGCCGAGGGAATCGAAACAAGCACCAGCAGGAAATACATCACCGCAATCGCGCAGGCACTTGCAAAGGACGACGTACGCCCCGACCTTGACCCAAGGCTGTTTGCATTTTTTCTTGACAATCTGCTGCTGTCGCTGCAGTTTTCGTACACCTGCGATTACTACCGTCAGCGTTTTGAAATTTACACAGGTGTTGATGTTGACGAAATGGACGAAGAGCAGGTTGTTTCACAGCTGCTGAAGTTCATTGAGTCGGCGTTCACATTTGAGAAAAAGTAATACAATTGTGAATTTATAATTCAGGATTTTGGAGGAGTCATATAATGAGCAAATATGTAATCACCTATGACACAGGTACAACAGGCATCAAAACCTGCCTTATTGAGATTGACAAGGAGATAAAAATCCTTGCGTCCGACACTGCGGGATACAGTCTTTATGTCGACGACGAGTGCGGCGTAAAGGGCGGCGCGGAGCAGGATGCGGACGAATGGTGGCGCGCGATGTGCGTTACTACAAAAGAGGTGTTCCGCAAGGCTCCGAACATTACAAAAGAGCAGATTGAGGGAATCAGCTTCTGCTCGGCTATGCAGGGACTCGTGCTTGTTGATGAGGACGGTAAGTGCATCCGCAGACCCATGACTTATATGGACCAGCGTGCAACCGAGGAACTAAAAGCCGGAATTGCACACGGTTTTCAGATTGCAGGCGCTGACGCGTCAAAGCTGCTCAAGTGTCTTAAGTACACAAAGGCTGCGCCGCTTTCGGTTAAAGACCCCGTTTGGAAATACAAGTGGGTTGAGGCTCACGAGCCGGAGAACTTTAAGAAAATCCACAAATGGCTCGATGTAAAGGAATATCTGATTCTCCGTGCAAGCGGCGAATTTGTGATGACAACCGACTCGGCGTTTGCCACACTTATTTACGACACAAGAAAAGGTCACGAGGGTTGGTGCAAGCCGCTTTGCGATATGTTCGGCGTTAATATGAATCACCTGCCCAAGATTATGAAATGCACTGACAAGGTTGGCGAGATAACCGAAAAAGCTGCTGCCGAGCTAGGACTTGCAGCAGGCACTGCTGTTTACGGCGGCGGTGGCGACGCATCGCTTATCGGCGTTGGCGCAGGTGCGGTTGAGGTTGGCGATACCCACGTTTACTCCGGCACATCGGGCTGGGTAAGCACAGTTGTTGACACACAGGTTGTTGACACCGGCGCGCTTATGGCTGCAACGGTTGGCGCAGACCCCGAGGCTTATAACTACTTTGGCGAGCTTGAGACATCTAACAAGTGCGTAAGCTGGGTAAAAGACCATCTTGCGCTTGATGAAATCGGCGTATATCTTTCGCATCATGCTACACCGTCTAACAGCTACGAGGACATCGCAGTTAACCTTTACGACTATCTTGAAGAGGTTATTGAAAGAGCAGAGCCGGGCTCTAACGGCGTTGTGTTCACACCGTGGCTGCACGGCAACCGTTGTCCGTTTGAGGATCCGAACGCTGCAGGAATGTTCTTTAACATCAAGCTTGAAACAGGAAAAACGGAGCTTATTCGTTCTGTTGTTGAAGGCATCTGCTTCCATATGAGATGGATGCTCGAAAGGCAGGATAAAAAGAAGGAAGTGCATATTTCTGACGCTGTCCGTTTTTGCGGAGGCGGCGCGCTCGGCGCAGCAACCTGTCAGATTCTTGCAGACGTGCTTCAGCGCGATGTTGAGGTTGTTGACTCGCCGCAGAATATCGGCGCAGTCGGCGCAGCGGCGCTCATTGCAGTCGGCACAGGTATGATTGACACAATCAAGGATGTTAAAAAGCTCATTCCTGCAAAAACAGTTTACCATCCGAACACAGATAACAAGGCTGTTTACGACAGAAACTATAAAGTATTCAAAAATCTTTACGCTTGCAACAAAAAGAATTTTGAAATCCTGAACGGATGATTTGATGAATAAACGATACAAATTCAAATATCGCTCAAAGGCGCTCAACACGGTGTATGTCTGCCTGGAGAATTTTATTCTCGCGATTGGGGCAATACCCATCTTTGTACTGATAATGCTGGTGCTTAACGTATTTGGAATTGACTCGCTTGACGAGTATTGTATTTCGAACAGTATATGATATGAAAAAAGCGCAAGGCGAATAGCCTTGCGCTTTTTCTGTAATTAAAAATTATACATTGTCTGCCCAAGCGAGAATATCATTCATAACATCCTCTTTGTTAAGCTCGTTGAGAATCTCGTGACGGCAGGATTCATAGAGCTTGAGGGTAACATTTTTATGTCCTGACGCGAGAAGTCGCTGATAGATGTCTTTAATTCCCTTTGCATACTCGCCTACCGGGTCCTCCGCACCGCTTGTGAGAAGAATCGGAAGGTCAGTCGGAACGCTCTTGTACCACTCGTCTGTGTTTGCCGCGATGTTTATTTTAACAAGGTCGTTCATACCCTGTGCGGTGAAAAGGAATCCGCAGTAATCATCGGCAATGTATTTGTCGACAATTTCGGTATCGCGTGTGAGCCAGTCAAAAGCAGTTCTGCCCTCGCAACGCTTGCCGTAAGAGCCGAAAGTCATCTTGTCGAGAGTTTTGCTCTTATGCTTTGGGCCCTTAATTTTTGCGACGAGCGCCGAAACCTTGTCGCCCACGCCTGCAATCGGATTTGCTCCGCCTGTGCCCATATAAATCGCACCTGCAAAGCCCTCGTTCGGATACCACGCTGTAAAGCAGCGTACTACGAACGAGCCCATTGAATGGCCCATAACAATAATCTTTTTGTCAGGATAAGCAAACTTTGCTTTTTCAAAGCTTGTTTTGAAATCCTCAACAAGCTTTTTGTAGCCGTCAGTCTCGCCGAAATAGCCCGTTTCGTCAAAATTTGAATTCGACTTGCCGTGATTTGCCATATCGTGAATGTAAACAGCATAGCCGTTTGATGTCATAAACTCGATAAAGCCTCTGTATCTTTCCTGATGCTCAGCCATACCGTGATTAATAACAAGAACAGCCTTCACCTCGCCTTCATCGGGCGTGTAGGCGTTGCCGTAGATTTCGCACACGCCTGTTGCCGACGGAAAACTGTATGCCTCTATTTTCATAAGAACACTTCCTTAAAAATTATTCTTCTGTTTCTTCGGGAATATCAGATGTGCAGTGAGGGCACTTTGTAGCTTCAATGTCGATTTCGCTCTTGCAGAACGGGCAAACCTTTGTGGTTGCTTCCTCTTCTGCTTCCTCCTCCTTGGCTACAAGGCTCTTTGCTTTGTTTGCAGACTTAACGATAAGAAATACAACAAATGCGATGATGAGGAAATTGAGAATCGCAGAGATAAATGCGCCGAAATTGAGAGTCTGACCGTTAATCTTAACTGCAAGACCGATTTCGGTGCCGCCAATCATTGCAATAAGCGGATTGATAATGTTGTCGATAAGTGCGTTAACGATTGCGCCGAAAGCACCGCCGATGATAACGCCGACTGCCATATCGAGTACATTACCCTTTGAGATGAATTCCTTGAATTCTGCCATAAACTTTTTCATTTTACTACTCCTTTACAAATATAGTAATTTTTTGTCATATATACTATATCACATTATCCCCGTAAAATCAAATGCGGGGATAAAATTTTTGTCCGCAGACGAAAGCTCCTGCAAAAAGAGCTTGTCAATTCCTTTTGAAAGCGCATAGTCTGCAACCTTGCTGTACTCGCGCTTTGTGATTTTTCGCTGAAGCTCGGGCGCTGACGAAAGGTCGCCGCAAGGGGTGTACTGCGCCATTAGCGAAATATAAGTATCGGGATATTCACGGGCAAGAAGGTCGATTATTTCGAGTGATGAATTTGTGTTTTGCGGCAAAATCAGGTGGCGGACGATTACGCCTTTTTTCATCATACCGTTTTCGTCAAGCTCATCCTGCGGCTGCTGGCGTTTCATTTCTGAAAGAGCAGTTTTTGCAACGGTTGGATAATCCCCTGCCTTGCTGTATTTTGCCGCCTTATCGGCGCGGGAATACTTAAAATCGGTCAGATATATGTCAACAAGTCCGTCAAGCATTTTGAGCGTTTCTGCGCTGTCGTAGCCCGAGGTGTTGTACACAACAGGCACGGGAGATTTCCACCGTGAAAGCACTTCGGCAAGCCTTGACGCATAATGAGTGGGATTGACAAGATTGATGTTGTGAGCGCCGTTTGAAACGAGCTTTTCAAAAATGCTCACAAGCTTGTCGTCGTCTATTTCAACGCCCTTGTTTTCGTGACTGATTTCGTAATTCTGGCAGTATATACAACGCAGATTGCAGCCGCTGAAAAACACTGTGCCGCTGCCGTTTTTGCCGCTGATGCACGGTTCCTCCCAAAAGTGCAGCGCCGCGCGAGCAACACGAAAACGCCCGGGACTTCTGCAGAATCCGAGCGTTTCATCTCTGTCAATATCACATTTTCGCGGACATATATTACAAATCATAACAGTGCCTTGTAAATGTCGTTCTTTTTGAAAGGGGTTGTGCCTGCAATTTCCTTGGCGGCAGCGTTTACGGACATTCCGCCGTCAACGAGCTTCTGTGCCATTTTGATAGCGTCGTCAAGAGTTATTTCAGTTTTTTCCTCTTTTTTGCCCTCGATAATCAGCACAATTTCGCCCTTCGGTTTTTCGTCGTGATAGCGCGCTGACGCATTGGCAAGAGTAGTGCGGATAACCTCCTCGTGCACCTTGGTGATTTCGCGCACTATGGCAATGTTTCTGTCGCCGAAATATTCAAGCATATCGTCAAGCGTTCTTGAAAGCTTGTGAGGTGCTTCGTAAAACACCATAGTACGCTTTTCGTTTACAAGCTCCTCAAGATGCTCGCGGCGTGATTTTTTGCTGACGGACAAAAAGCCCTCGAAAGTAAATCTGCCCGTGTTCATACCCGAAATTGCAAGCGCCGTTGCAAATGCTGTAGGGCCCGGAACGGACTCAACCGCAATTCCGAGCTCGTGACACATACGCACCAAATCTTCGCCGGGGTCAGAGATAGCAGGCATTCCCGCATCCGTTACAATCGCGCAGGCTTCGCCGCCGAGAATTCGCGATGTGATTACCTCTCCGCGCTCGCGCTTGTTATGCTCAAAGTAACTGACCATCTCTTTTTTTATACCGAAATGATTGAGCAGCTTGAGCGTAACTCTTGTATCCTCTGCGGCAATAAAATCAACGCTTTCAAGCGTTTCCACTGCCCTTGGCGACAAATCGCCGAGGTTTCCTATCGGCGTGCCGACTACAAATAATTTTGCTGTCATCGTATTTTATCCTCATAGCCGTCGGCGTATGAGCCATACACTGACAGCATTTCTTTTGTGAATTTTGAGTCGTCGTTTTTAATTACAAGCGGAGGCTCGACGCGAAGGAAAGGCTTTGCGCCCTTCTTCCCCTCAACAAGGAACAAAAACGGCTCCTCGCCCTCTTTGTCCATAACAAAGCGAAGGCGCTTTGGCTCAAGCTTGTACTGCCGCATTATCGCAAGCGCGTCAACAAGCCTTTCGGGACGGTGGCACATACAAAATCTGCCGCCGTAGGTCAGCAGATAATTTGCCGCCTTAACAGCGTCCTCAATGTTGCAGCACACCTCGTGACGAGCAATCCGCGCGCTCTCGCCTATCGACTCAAAGCCTGTGTTGACAGGCTTGTACGGCGGATTCATTGTTACCAGTGTAAAGCCCTCTGCTGCAAATTCCTTTTCAATTTCGCGAAGGTCGCAGAGATGAGGCACAAGTCTGCCGCCGAGTGAATTATACTCAATTGAGGCTTTGACCTGCTCAATCGCATTTTGCTGAATATCAAGGCAGTGGACGGTGCTCTGTGCGCTGTCGCGCAGCCACAACAGCGGAATAATTCCGCAGCCCGTGCCCATATCAATGCACCTGTCCTTGCGCTTTGCCTTCGCAAAATACGCAAGAATCACAGCGTCTGTTCCAAAGGTATGGTCGGGGCTTACGGCAACTTTTATGTCATCCGACAGCCGTTCAAATGTATAGTTCATACAATTCCCCCGTTCACGCCGAGAATCTGCCCCGTTGTGTAGGAGTTTTCGGCAAAAAACAGCACTGCCGCTGCAACCTCGTCGGGTGTGCCGAGTCTGCCAAGCGGAACTTCGTTTTTGAGCTCCTCTTCGTCAAACTGCGCATTCATACGCGTATTGATAATACCGGGGCAAACGCAGTTGACTGTAACGCCCGACGGCGCAAGCTCCTGCGCGAGCGCCTTTGTGAGCCCGATAACGCCCGCCTTTGTCATTGAATAGAGCGTTTCGCACGACGCGCCGCACTGCCCCCACATTGACGAGATATTAATTATCGCTCCGCTGTGATTCTTTATCATACCGAGCGCCGCATACTTTGAGCAGAAATAGACTGCTCTTTCATTTACGGATGTGACCTTTTCATAATCATCTTCAGTAGTGTCGTTAATCATCTTTACAAGGCTGACGCCCGCGTTATTGACCAGCACGTCAACGGTTTTGACGGTGTCAAACAGCGACTTGATGTCGTCAATATTTTTCAGATTGCACTTAACAGCTGTAACGCCCTGCAAATCGCACGGCGTTTCGTTATATGTAACATAAACATCATATTCTTTTTGAGCGAATAACTCGGCGCAGGCTCTTCCGATACCTGTTGCGCCGCCTGTAATAAGTACCTTTTTCATTGTATCACCGCAAATATATTAACATTTATTATTGAATTTTGCAAACATATAGAGTATAATTATTAAAAATATTTACGGAGCACGCTATGGAAAGAGAATTTTACACGATTTCTGTTTATGTTGACAAGGATGAAAACCTGGTCTCAGTCCCCTGCGGCGAAAGCGACAAGTACGGTATTGCAGACATTGACACAGTTATGCTGCTCAAGGCACCGTACACTGCAAAGCAGGTTGAAAGCTACATTGAAAAGGTGATTGACGCATGCTACACCAAAAAGCACAACGACGATGTTGAAACCTCGACAATTGAGCGATACACCAAGAAAAAAGGCTTTGTCAAGGCTACTGAAGATTATATGCTGATTTCGATAGTCAAAATGCAAACGGGATACTCAATTATGCCGACATTTTACGACTACGAAAAAGGTCCGCTGGCAATCGACGACGACGAGCGCATTTTGCCGCTCGGTTATCAGGAGGGCGAGCTTGCGGAAATAATCCACGATTTTATTGAGGTTTACCTCAAGGCGAATATGTTCTACAAGGAAATTCAGGAGCTTGAGGACGAAAAAAACAAAAACTGACTTGGCACGGGTACACATTTATGCATCTTCTCAAAATCGACAAAGAAAACTACATCGGGCAGGCTGACCCGTACATACTTGAAAGCGGCGGAAGGTACTATATCTACACCACCGGACACGACGGCATTTATGCCTATCACGCAGACGATTTGCTCGGCGAATGGAAATTTTACGGCAGGGTTATGACAGTTCCCGAGCACGAGGATTTCTGGGCGCCAAGCGTTATTGAGCTTGACGGCAAATTCTATATGTACAACTCGTTTGAGTTTTACGGCGACACGCCCGACAAGGGCGGACACAGGCAGACGATGTTTGTGAGCGAAGCGGATAATCCGCTTGGACCGTTTAAAAACGCAAAGCAGATTCTGCCGCCTTTTTCAATTGACTCGCACATTGTGCAAAACGAAAGCGGACTGTTTTTGTTTTACTCGACAAATCGCTTTGAGGGCGAAAGAATCGGCACATACATCGTGGTGGACAGAATGCTCGACCCATATACTCCCGAGGGCAAGCCGCACATTGTTGTTGAGCCGACTCTTGACGAGGACATATACCGCCGTGACCGCTACAAAGAAGGTCAGCACTGGCACACAATTGAGGGTGCGTTTTACTTTCGCGAGGGCGACTGGCACTATGTTATGTACTCGGGCAACTGCTATGAGCAGCCCACATATTACATAGGCTATGCCCGCGCAAAGACCGATGAAACCGACCTCACAAAAATAAAGTTTGAAAAGTATCCGGACGACAACACCTATCACCCTATTCTTGCGGCAAATGATTTTGAAGAGGGCACAGGTCATCACTCGATGATTAAGGTTGACGGTCAGTGGTACGCAGTGTATCACGCAAGGGATTATGACGACGGACTCGGTGCAAACGCATTTGACGCGCGAAACGCCCGAATCTGCAAAATAAACGTTGACGACGGCATACTCACTGCCGAGCGTTACAGGGACAGGATTTAATTATATGAGTTTCAGAAATAATTTCAGAAAAATCACACCGTATGTTCCCGGCGAACAGAGCAAAGACAGGGATATTGTAAAGATTAACGCAAATGAAAATCCGTATCCCCCGTCACCGAAGGCGGCGGCGGCACTCAAGACCTTTGACTGCGAAAAGCTGCGATTTTACCCAAATGCGAACGCAACAATTCTCAAAGAGGTGCTTGCCGATTACTATGGTGTGGGTGTGGAAAATGTGTTTGTGGGCAACGGGTCAGATGATGTTATCGCACTCGCGTTTCAGTCGTTTTTCTGCAGCGACAAGCCGATTGCATATCCCGACATCACATACAGCTTTTACCCCGTTTGGTGCGACCTTTTCAGGATTGAGTACACCACATATCCGCTTGATGAAAATTTCAGAATCAACCTTGAAGATTACAAGGCTGAAAACGGCGGCGTTGTTATTCCTAATCCGAACGCGCCGACATCGCTTGGCGAGGGCGAGGAGTTCATTCGCACCCTGCTGGATTACAACAGGGACAGCGTGGTTATTATTGACGAGGCGTATGTTGATTTTGGCGGCTACTCATCTGTCAATCTCACAAAGGAATATGACAACCTGCTTGTGACGGGAACTTTTTCAAAATCGCGCTCGCTTGCAGGAATCAGGCTCGGCTTTGCAATAGGCTCGGCGGAACTGATTTCGGTGCTTGAGGCGGTCAAAAATTCGTACAATTCTTACACCGTTGACAGCCTTGCTATCGCGATGGGTATTGAATCGGTGAAGGACGACGAATACTTTAAAGAAACAGTCGGCAAAGTTATAAAAACACGAAAAAGGGTTACTGACGAGCTGCGCGCACTCGGCTTTGAGGTGCTTGATTCACAGACGAATTTTATAATGGCGACTCACTGCGGATACAATATGAAGGATTACTTTGATTATCTCAAAGCTAAAAAGGTGTTCATCCGCTATTTCAGCCTGCCGAGGATTGACAAATATGTCAGAATCACTATCGGTACAGACGGCGAAATGGACAGATTCCTTGAAGAAACAAGGAACTTTCTGGGAGGAAAATAAATGAAAAATGCAGCAAAAGGACTTGCCGTTTTTGCAAATCTTTGCACTTACGGCGTGGGCATTGCAGTGCTTTTGATAAAGCTGCTGAAAAAAGATTTTGTCGCACCCTTTATCATCAGCGGTTTTAACTACAACGAAAGCCTGTTTTTTAATATGGCGCTTTTCTGCCTTGGCGCAGCGCTGCTCGGCGTTGTGCTGACTATGCTTGTCAGCGAATACAAAAGCGACACGGTAACGGTTGAGTACCCTATCGTGTGGGCAATCGTGCCTGTTGCTATTAGCCTGTTTTATATCTATTTTGGCATCACGGGCGATGCGCCGCGCGAAATAGCAATTATTATTGTGAGCACTGTTATTTATCTTGCTGCAAGCCTTGTAAATATTTATACAGGTACAAAAGTTTTTACACTTTTTGCAAATAACAAGTCGGACGATGAATAATATCGTCC
>CAMPBI010000032.1 GCA_946637545.1 uncultured Clostridia bacterium
TTGTTCACGGCAATTTCGAGCGCCATAGGAATACCCATACTGAAAACGCTATAAATAATTGAGCCGACTGTTCTTGCCCACTGAACGAATCTGTCGCGTTCTTCGGAATCAGGCGAAACAGACGCCGTGATACCCCACACGGCTACATCCTGGAAGGTATAGCACAAATCCCAGCAGATATACATTATTACAAAGTACGACACGCGAAGCCACAAAAGATTATCATTTGTTGAGAAAACAACAAACATAAGCACTGTGAAAACACCGACAGGCAGTGGCGTGTATTTAAGAAACGGGCGCAGTTTTTCACCGTTTTTGAAGGTGTGCTTGTCAATAAACGAACCAACTATAGGGTCGTTGATACCGTCCCAAACCTTCATAATAATGAGCATAACCGACACAACAAGCGCCGGAAACAGCGCAATATCTGTCAAAAAATATGTAAAAAAAGAGCCGCCGATAAGTGAATATAAAACATTTTCACCCGAAAGACCGACTAAATATCTGCGTTTTTCTTTTTTTGAAATATACTCCATATTATCCCCCGTTTCGCATATTCAATTATATTATCGGAGGGGATTTTTGTCAACAAAAAACGACTGCCAAAGCGGCAGTCGTAATTTGTTATTTTGATTTTGTTTCACAGTAGAGGCAACGATAAGTGCCCTTGCTGTCGGTCAGTTTGAAAATGTGGTCGATGTTTTCGTTGTTGCAAATACAGCGAGGATTAGGACATTTGATTACATTAGTGAGTGTTTCGGGAAGAGAAAGCTTTTTCTTTTCCACTCTTTTGCTGTCTTTAATAACGTTAACCGTAGCCTCCGGTGCAATAAACGCAATAACATCAAGGTCAAGGTCAATCAGTTCGTTAATCTTGATTATATCCTTGGAGACATTCTTCTTTGACTTTGCGTTTGTGATAATCGCAACCTGGCAGGACAGCTTTGAAAGCCTTAAAATATCGTAAACCCTCATTGCGCTGCCGGCAGGGATATGGTCGATAACGTATCCGTTTTCAATTGCGTCTATGTTCACAGAAGGTCACCCCATTTCAAAAGTGTGATAATAAGTGCCATTCGGATATATTTTCCATTAAGTGCCTGAACAAAGTACTTTGCTCTGGGGTCATCGTCAACTGCTGTGGTAATTTCATTTACACGCGGCAGAGGATGCATTATTGTGAGTGATTCCTTTGCGTTTGTAAGTTTATCTGTGTCAAGGATAAATGCGTCCTTGTGTTTCAGATATTCCTCTTCGGAGAAGAATCTTTCACGCTGAATCCGCGTCATATAGAGTATATCAAGGTCGGGCATAACAGCCTCCATTTTTTCGACCTCAACATAATCTGCGCCGCTCGGGTCAAGCACATCGGTTTTGATATATTCAGGAACGGTCAGCTCTTTCGGTGAAATGAGGACAAATTTTACATTTTTATATCTGCACATCGCCTTGATAAGAGAATGAACAGTTCTGCCGAATTTAAGGTCACCGCAAAGACCGACGGTCAGATTGTCAAAAGTTCCCTTCTCTCTGTAAATTGTCAGAAGGTCAGTGAGTGTTTGCGTGGGATGTGCGTGTCCGCCGTCACCTGCATTGATAATCGGTACGAGCGCTTTTGTCGAAGCAACACGCGGCGCACCTTCAAGCGGATGACGCATTGCGATAATATCTGCATAGCACGAAACCATGCGGACGGTATCCTCAACGCTTTCGCCCTTGCTGGCTGACGATGAGGCAGCCTCGGAAAATCCGAGCACATTGCCGCCAAGTTCCATCATTGCAGCCTCGAATGACAATCGCGTTCTTGTGCTGGGCTCAAAAAAGAGAGTTGCAAGTTTTTTGCCGTCGCAGATGTGTGAATACTCTTTGGGATTATTGATGATATCCATTGCAAGAGCAATCATTTCATCAATTTCGCCGAGTGTTAAATCAGTTGTATCAAGTAAATGACGCATTATTCTTTTGCTCCGTTTATCTTAAGATAGTTTTTGATTCGTTCAACATTTTCGCGGTTTGCCTCGTCTTCCTCGAGATACTCGATAATGTCATAAACATCTACAACCGAGTACACGGGGAAACCGTATTCTTCGCCGACCTCTGCCATTGCGGATTTGTCGGTTTTGCCCTTTTCCTTGCGGTCAACCATTACAAATACTGCAGCTACTTTGCTGTCAAGCGATGAAAGAATTGACATACTCTCGCGAATTGCTGTGCCTGCTGTGATTACATCCTCAACAATTACAATCTCTTCGCCGTCCTTTGGTGTATATCCGACAAAAACGCCTCCTTCGCCGTGGTCCTTCTCCTCTTTTCTGTTAAAGAAGAACGGAACGTCAAGTCCGTTTTTCGCAAGGGCTACAGCAACGGATACGGCAATCGGAATGCCCTTGTAAGCAGGTCCGTAGAGTACAGTCTTTTTGTTTCCGACTTTTTCAAAGTACGCCTTTGCATAAAACTCACCGAGCTTTTGAATCTGCTCGCCCGTTTTGATGTCGCCGGCATTGATGAAGTACGGAATCTTTCTGCCGCTTTTAGCAGTGAAATCGCCAAATTTTAAAACGCCTGCGCCTTCAAGAAACTGAATAAACTCTCTTTTGTAACCTTCCATATAAGCCTCCTAATCTACAAACTCATTAACGCATCTTCTGTATGCGGCAACAGGGTCTGCCGCCTGTGTAATCGGTCTGCCGACAACGATGTAGTCAGAACCGATTTCCTTTGCCTTTTGGGGAGTGGTAATTCTAACCTGGTCGCCAACGTCGCCGTCTGCAAAACGAACACCCGGAGTAACCGTTATGAATTCCTTGCCGCAGGCAGTCTTTACCATACCTGCCTCAAGCGGCGAACACACAACACCGTCAAGACCTGCAGCCTTTGTGTTTTCTGCATATTTTACAATTGTGTCGTTGATTGAAGCGTTAATAAGCAGCTCATTTTGCATACGCTCTTCGCTCGTTGAGGTCAGCTGTGTTACCGCAATCAAAATCGGTCTTGTGCCGTCCTCACGGGTAAGACCTTCCAGCGCCGCTTTCATCATATCAATTGTGCCTGCGGCGTGAAGATTTGTCATATCAACATCAAGTTTTGACAGCACTGCCATTGACTTTTTGACAGTGTTCGGGATGTCGTGAAGTTTTAAATCAAGAAAAATTTTATGACCTCTTTTCTTAATTTCCCGCACAATTGAAGGACCTGCCGCGTAGAAAAGCTCCATACCGATTTTTACAAACGGCTTTTCATCAGTAAATCTGTCAAGAAATTCAAAGGTTTTTTCTGCGCTTTCAAAATCGCAGGCAATAATAACATCTTTTCCCATCAGTCAACAACTCCTATTATATCAGAAATTTTTGTAATTCCAAGCTTTTCGCATTCTGCAGGAAGCGCGTCAATAATATCCTTGCAGGCGTACGGATTAATCAGATTAGCCGCGCCGACCTGTACAGCGGTTGCACCTGCCATCATCATTTCGATTACATCACGAGCTGCAGAAACGCCGCCGCAGCCCATAACAGGAATATTGCACGCCTTTGCAACCTGGTACACCATACGAACAGCTACAGGAAATACGGCATCTCCGCTGAAACCGCCCATTTTATTTGCAATAACCGGCTGACGGCGGTTGATGTCAATTCGCATACCAAGCAGTGTATTTATAAGACAAATGCCGTCTGCCCCCGCATCTTCACACGCTTTTGCGATTGAAACAATGTCGGTAACGTTTGGTGATAGTTTGATGAATACCGGCTTTGAAGTCACGGCTTTAACTGCTCTTGTGACCTCTGCGGCAGCCTCGGGCTGTGTTCCAAAGCTCATACCTCCTCCGTGAACGTTCGGGCAGGACACATTGACCTCAAGTATTCCGACCTGCTCCTCTTTGTCGAGCAGTTCACAGGTGTAGGCGTAATCATCAACAGAAAAGCCCGACACATTTGCTATAACCTTTTTGACGAAATATTCCTTCATTTCGGGCAGTTCATGCTCAATAACATGGTGCACGCCGGGATTTTGAAGTCCGACAGCGTTAATCATACCGTTTTTACAATCAGCAATTCGCGGAGTGGGATTGCCGAAACGGGCGTCCTTTGTGGTGCCCTTAAAGGAAAATGAACCGAGAATATTTATATCGTAATAATCCTTGAACTCCTTGCCAAAGCCAAAGGTGCCCGACGCAGGAACAATAGGATTGTCCATTGGCATTCCGGCCAGATTGACAGATAAATCTACCATACAATCTCCTCCTTTTCAAGAACGGGACCATCCTTGCAAATTCGCTTATTGCCGTACTTGGTTTTGCAGGTACAGCCCATACAAGCGCCGAAGCCGCAGCCCATACGCTCCTCAAAGCTGAACTGTCCGCTGACAGCTGTTGCGGCGTTTATTGCTTTGAACATCGGCATAGGTCCGCAGGTGTAAAAATAATCAAAGTCAATCCCCTGCATAGCATCAGTAACAAAGCCTTTAATGCCGTATGAGCCGTCAACCGTTGTTACATATGTGTCGCAGCCGAGCTCTTTGAACTTGTCATCATAAAACACTTCGGATTTTGAATTAAATCCAAGGATAACAACAGGTTTCTGACCGTCTTTAATCAGCGTTTTTGCAAGATTGTACATAGGCGGAACGCCAACACCGCCGCCGATTAACAGCGGTTTTTCAGACTTTGTGATGTCAAACCCGTTTCCAAGACCGACAAGGCAGTCAAGCTTTTGTCCTGCCTCAAGAACGCTCATATACTGCGTGCCTTCGCCGACAACCTTGTATATAATCGTGATTGTATTGTCATCATAATCACAGATTGAAATAGGTCTGCGAAGGAAAAAGCCGTCAAGCTTTATATTTATAAACTGACCCGGAGCAGTGATTTTAGAGGTATCGCCCTCAAGCACCATCAAATATACTTTATCAGCCAGCTTTGTATTAATCAAAATTTTGTACATATTTTATCCTTATTCTGCGTCGATAGTTGATACACCGAGCGTGATTTCTTCAAGCACGTCAAGCAGCACCTTAACCGTGTCAAGAGATGTGAACATAGTTACATTGTTATCAACAGCGGCACGGCGAATTGATGAGCCGTCAGAATGCGAATCGCCTGCGTTAATGTCAATAGTGTTGATGACATAAGCGATATGTCCCTGACGAAGTGCCATAAGAATTTCGTCGCTTTCATCCGCTGTCAGCTTGTGACGCAGACGCGTTCTGATACCGTGCTCTTTAAGATATTTTGCAGTACCCTCCGTCGCCTCGATATTAAATCCAAGGTCATAAAAGCGCTTGATAAGCGGAAGCGCCGTCGGCTTGTCATTGTCGGCAATAGTTGCAAGAACCGTGCCGTAGTTTGCAACATTCATTCCTGACGCCTGTATAGCCTTGTAAAGCGCGCGGGTAAGGCTTTTGTCATAGCCGATTGCCTCGCCCGTCGATTTCATCTCGGGAGAAAGATATGTGTCCATACCCTTAAGCTTGCTGAACGAAAATGCAGGCGCTTTTACATACCATCTGTTCTTTTCTTTAGGATAAACCTCTGTTATTCCCTGCTCTTTAAGAGAGTGACCGAGGATTACCTGCGTTGCGATGTGAGCCATAGGAACCGAGGTTGCCTTTGAAAGAAACGGAACTGTTCGCGAGGAACGCGGGTTAACCTCAATAACGAAAACGTCGTCGTTATCGTCGGCAATAAACTGAATATTATAAAGTCCTACAATTCCGATTGCCTTGCCAAGTTTTACTGTGTAATCAAGAATTCTGTCCTTAACTGCCTGCGATACAGAAAATGTGGGATATACAGAAATACTGTCTCCGGAATGAACGCCTGTGCGTTCAACGTGCTCCATAATTCCCGGAATGAATACATCTTTACCGTCGCAGATTGCGTCAACCTCGAGCTCCCTTCCCATTATGTATTTGTCAACAAGAACGGGCTGTTCGGTGTTAATTTCAACAGCGGTCTGAAGATAGTGACGAAGCGATTCCTCGTTCGCAACAATCTGCATTGCCCGTCCGCCGAGAACAAAGCTCGGGCGAACAAGTACGGGATAGCCGATGTCGTTTGCAACCTTCACGCCCTCCTCTATGTCAGTTACGGCAAGACCCTTTGGCTGCGGAATACCGAGTTCAGTCATAACCTTTTCGAAAGAATCGCGGTTTTCGGCTCTGTCAATTGCCTCAACGTCCGTTCCGATAATAGGAACGCCAAGCGCATCAAGAGGCGGTGCAAGGTTAATTGCAGTCTGTCCGCCGAGCGATACAACTATTCCAAGCGGATTTTCAAGCTCAATAATATTCATTACATCCTCAACAGTGAGCGGCTCAAAATAGAGCTTGTCCGAGGTTGTATAATCGGTGGACACTGTTTCGGGGTTGTTGTTAATAATAATCGCCTCATAACCTGCGTCACGGATTGACCATATTGCGTGTACTGTCGAATAGTCAAATTCAACGCCCTGACCGATACGAATCGGACCCGAGCCGAGAACGATTATCTTCTTTTTATCTGATACAATTGACTCGTTTTCCTCTTCGTAGGTTGAGTAAAAATACGGAACGTACGAGTCAAACTCCGACGCGCAGGTGTCAATCATTTTATATACCGGGAATATGCCGTTTTCCTTGCGAAGTCTGAAGATTTCAGCCTCCGTCATACGCCAGAGCATACCGATAAATTTGTCTGACACTCCCATTTTTTTAGCGTCCTTGAGAACAGCAATATCGCCTGTGTTTGCACAGATAACCTTTTCAAAATCGACAATATTCTTGAACTTATCAAGAAAGAACATATCAATTTTTGTTGCGTTATATATAAGGTTCAAATCCACGCCCAGACGGATAAGCTGCGCAATCGCAAACAGTCTGTCATCTGTGCCGTTTTTGATATAAGTGATAAGCTCTTCTTCAGTAAATTCATCAAACTTTTTGTCATAGAGGTGGCAAACACCCGTTTCGAGCGAGCGAATTGCTTTAAGAAGCGACTCCTCCATCGTTCTGCCGATAGCCATAACCTCGCCCGTTGCTTTCATCTGCGTATTAAGCGTATTATTTGCATCGGCAAATTTATCAAACGGAAAACGCGCAATCTTTGATACAACATAGTCGAGCGTCGGCTCAAATGAAGCAGGCGTATTAGCAATCTGAATTTCATCAAGGTGCATTCCGACAGCAATTTTAGCGCTTACGCGTGCAATCGGATAACCCGACGCCTTTGACGCAAGTGCAGACGAACGCGATACACGTGGGTTAACCTCAATCAGATAGTAGTCAAATGAATGCGGGTCAAGCGCAAACTGAACATTGCAGCCGCCCTCAATTTCAAGCTCGCGAATAATCTTAAGTGCAGAGTCACGGAGCATATGATACTCTTTGTTTGTAAGCGTCTGCGACGGTGCGACTACAACCGAGTCGCCTGTGTGAACGCCGACAGGGTCAATGTTCTCCATATTACAAATCGTGATAGCTGTATCGTTAGCGTCACGCATTACTTCGTATTCAATTTCCTTGTAGCCCTTGATTGACTTTTCAACAAGCACCTGATGCACGGGTGAAAGAGCAAGAGCGTTTTTGAGCATAAGTCGGCATTCTTCCTCGTTATCTGCAAAGCCGCCGCCTGTGCCGCCAAGAGTGAACGCAGGTCGAAGAACAACAGGATAACCGATTTCTTCTGCTGCCTTCAGTCCTTCTTCAAGGCTGTTGGCAATCTCACTCGGCAAAACCGGCTCGCCGAGAGTTTCGCAAAGCTCCTTGAAAAGCTCCCTGTCCTCTGCTCGTTCAATAGCCTCAAAAGATGTGCCGAGAATCTCGACATCACACTCTTTAAGCACACCCTTTTTCGCAAGCTGAACAGCGAGATTAAGTCCTGTCTGACCGCCGAGCGACGGAAGAATTGCGTCAGGTCTTTCATGGCGGATTATACGGGCAACATACTCAAGCGTGAGCGGCTCCATATAAACTTTGTCGGCAATATCGGTGTCGGTCATAATTGTAGCAGGGTTTGAGTTAATCAGCACGACCTCGTAGCCCTCTTCGCGAAGAGCAAGACACGCCTGTGTTCCCGAGTAGTCAAACTCGGCAGCCTGTCCGATTACGATAGGACCCGAGCCGATAACAAGCACCTTGTGAATATCAGTTCTTTTAGGCATTTATCTCACCCTCCTTTTTCATCAAGTCAATAAATTTGTCAAAGAGATATGCGCTGTCTTGCGGTCCCGGTGCAGACTCGGGATGATACTGAACGGAAAACAGTTTATTTTCCTTCGACTCAACGCCCTCTGCTGTGTCGTCAAGCAGATTTTTATGTGTAAGCTTGAGTTCTGTTCCCTCGAGCGAATTAACATCAACCGCGTATGAATGATTCTGCGACGTGATTTCAATCTTGCCCGTTTCAAGATTCATAACGGGATGATTGCCGCCGCGATGACCGAATTTCATTTTAAACGTCTTTGCTCCGAGAGCAAGCGAAATCATCTGATGACCGAGGCAGATTCCGAAAATAGGGAGCTTGCCTTTTAACTGACGGACAACCTCAATAACCGTCTGAACATCCTCCGGGTTTCCGGGACCGTTTGAAAGGAACAGTCCGTCGGGCTTAAGCTTCATAATATCTTCTGCCGTAAAATCACAGGGAACGACTGTTACATTGCAGCCTTTTTCATTGAGCTTGCGGATAATGTTAAGTTTAATTCCGCAGTCAATAGCGACTACATCGTACTTGTGATTCGGCGTTCTTGAATACCAGCGTTTTTTGCACGAAACGCGCTTTACCATATCAGTGGGAATTTCGTATTCCTTAACCATTTTCAGAGCATCGTCGTGCGGAACGTCAGCATTGCAAATCATAACCTTTTGGCTGCCTTCATCGCGAATAATACGAGTAATCATTCGCGTATCAACGCCGCTGATTCCGGGTATATCGTATTCATCGAGAACTTCTGAAAGTGTTTTAGTATATCTGAAATTTGACGGCAAGTCGTTGTACTCACGAACAATCAGACCGCCCATTGTCGGAACTCGCGTTTCGTAATCCTCATCGGTAACGCCGTAGTTGCCGATTAGCGGATAAGTCATACATACCATCTGGTCAGTATACGACGGGTCGGAAATAATTTCCTGGTAGCCTACCATTGATGTATTGAAAACGATTTCGTTAATTGCAGTTTTGTCGGCGCCAAAGCCCCATCCGTAAAACTCCTTGCCGTTTTCAAGAACAATCTTTTTGTTATACGGTTTCATAAATTATCTCTCCTCCCATTACCGTCAGTGTGTTTTTACCGAAAAGCTCCCAGCCTTCAAAAGGCGTTGCCCTGCCAAGAGTGAGGAACTCGTCGGGATTTACCGTCCATTTTGCATTGAGGTCAAGCAGCGCAAGGTCCGCTTTTTCACCAACTTCAATTTTACCGCCGCCGAGTGAAAAAATCTCTCGCGGTCTGACGGACATCATATTAATAAGTTTTGGCAGTGTAATCACGCCTGATTTAACAAGCTTTGTATAAAGTACAGCAAAAGCAGTTTCAAGTCCTACAATGCCCATTGCCGAGCCGGCAAGTCCTTTTGACTTTTCTTCTATTGAATGCGGCGCGTGGTCGGTAGCAATCACATCAATTGTGCCGTCAAGCACGCCCTCAACGAGTGCTTGCCTGTCCTCTGCCGAACGAAGCGGAGGATTCATTTTAAAGCGCCCGTCCTCTTTCAAATCCATATCGCAGAGCGTAAGATAATGAGGCGCGGTTTCACAGGTGACTTTAACGCCTTTTGCCTTTGCTTTTCTTATTATATCAACACTCTCTTTTGTCGAGATGTGACACACGTGGTACTGACAGCCGGTTTCCTCTGCAAGCCGGCAGTCGCGTTCAATCTGCGCCCACTCGCTCTCGGAGCAAATGCCCTTGTGACCGTGGAGCTTTGCATACTCGCCGTCATGTATGTATCCGCCGTGCAAAAGCTCATTAACCTCGCAGTGAGCCGAAATAATCTTGCCAAGCTTTGCGCACTCAATCATAGCGGCTTTCATATCGCTTTCGCCCTGAACTCCGCAGCCGTCGTCCGAAAAACCGACTGCGAGATTTTTAAGACTTTCAAAATCCACAAGCTCGCCTGCGCCTTTTCTGCCCTTTGTAATTGACGCAAAGGGGTAAACGTTGATTTTTGCATCTCGATTAATAATATCAAGCTGCGAGTTTATTCCCTCGACACTGTCGGGAACGGGATTGACATTCGGCATAGTGCAAACTGCAGTATAACCTGCTTTAGCCGCAGCAGCAGTGCCTGCCTTAATCGTTTCTTTATAAGAAAAACCCGGCTCGCGAAGATGAACGTGAACATCTGCGAAAGCCGGTATCAAATACTTATCCTGCGCGTCGATAATAATATCGGCGTTATTAGAAAAAAAGCCACCGATAGCGGCAATGCTGCCACCGTCGATAAGCACATCATTTTTTATGAAATCATCGCCTGTATAGACAAATGCGTTTTTAATTAAAATACTCATAAGCGCACGCCCTTTCGGGATTATATTATATAATGATTTAAGAAAATAGTCAACAATAAATTGTATATAAAAAATAAATTATGCAAGATGCACACAATATGCATCTTGCACAATCTTAACATCCAAACTCACCTATAAGACGATTATATTCTTCGTCGGTTATGTGCAGCATTGAGCCGTGGCGAGGATTAAAATCGAGTGTAAAATCCTCCTCTTTAACGGGCTCAAAGTGAATCATATCAGTTGTCTTTTGCATATAATACTTGCCGTCACAGTACATATCCATAATCATCACATATGTATCCGTACCGCTGATATTATAAATGCAGTTGCCTTCAACCGGTCTGTCCGTACAGGTAACAACGGGATTTGCAAAATTAACATACTGACCGCAAAGCGAATCGGACACTGCACCGCAGACGGTTTTGTGGAACTCGTCTTTATAGTACATATAATATTTTCCGTCACGCTCGATAATATCCGCGTCTATAGCGTCAAGCCTGCTTGGCGGTGAAAACAGTTCTCTCGGCTCTGAAAAATGCTGAAAATCCTTTGTATATGAATACCAGATTGACAGCGCCTTCAAAACACCCTTGTTATGTACGGAATAATAAACAAGATATTCTCCCCTGTTTTTGTCGTACACAGCCTCGGGCGCCCAGATTTTATCAGCCGTTTTTGTGGATTCATACTGTCTGAAGTCCGTTGCGCACTCGTTGTCCCAGTGAATCAAATCATCACTGTGCCAAGACACCATACCGTGATTTGAATCCCAGCCAAGCGAAGATTTCATATCGGTTGCAACAATGAAAAATCCGCCGTTCACATCGCGAAGGATAAACGGGTCGCGCATACAAAAAGTTCCCGTTTTCTGTTCTATAACAGGCTTGCCGCCATTAAGAGGTTTAAAATTATATCCGTCCTCACTTACGGCAAAGCAGACGCGTTCCCTTTCAGGCTCGTTGCCTGTAAAATAGCAAAACAAATATTTATTATAATCCATTACTCTACTGTAACTACCTTTGCAAGATTACGCGGCTTGTCAACATCAAGTCCCTTGTCAGACGATACATAGTAAGCAAGCAGCTGCATTGCTATGATTGACGGAATTGCCATAAAGTCGTCGTCAAGGCTTGGAAGCTCAAACGAGCACTCAATATCCTTTGACTTGAGGTTGCTCTTTATAAATGTAATAACCTCTGCACCGCGAGACTGCACCTCGCGTATATTTGAAACCTGCTTTGACATAAGGCTATCCTGCGAAAGCAGTGCAATTACAGGTGTCTGATTTGTGATAAGTGCAATTGTGCCGTGCTTGAGCTCGCCCGATGCGAATGCCTCGGAGTGAATATATGAAATCTCTTTGAGCTTGAGCGACGCCTCAAGAAGTGTGGGATAGTCAAGTCCTCTGCCTATCATAAACGTGTGTTCTGCAGTGAGCATACCGTTTGAAAGCTTGTGAATATCCTGGCGTCTGTCAAGAATATCCGAAACGGCAGCAGGTACTTTGCAGAGCTGTTCAACAAAATGCTTTGTGCTGTAATCGTTGAGCAGTCCCCTGATGTGAGCCATTTTTGCAGCAATCAAATAAAATACTGCAACCTGTGTGGTGTAAGCCTTTGTTGAAGCTACGGCGATTTCGGGTCCTGCGTTTGTGTAAATTACATTTTCGCTCTCGCGCGCGATAGTTGAGCCCTTTACGTTGACAATAGAAAGCGACCTTGCTCCCTTGCGGCGTGCGTACTTAAGCGCCTCGAGTGTATCAATAGTTTCACCGCTCTGCGAAACGCAGATAACAAGAGTTCTGTCGTTGATAATCGGGTCGTTGTACATATACTCGCTAGCCATATTGACTGTTACGGGAACTTTGCAGTATTTTTCGATAATATGCTTGCCGATAAGTCCGGCGTGCATAGCCGTACCGCAGGCAATAACGGTTACATTATCACAATCGGTAAAAATGCTGTCGTCAACATTATCAGATGAAAAATCGGGCATACCGTCGGTTATGCGGTTAGAAATTGTTTTTTCGATAACCTCGGGCTGCTCCATAATCTCTTTTTCCATATAAAATGGATAGCCCATTTTGCCGCTGTTTTTGATGTCCCAGTCAAGTTTGAGCATATCAGGCTGAATTTCATTGCCGTCAAAGTCCTTTATAACAATTCCTTCGGGTGAAATCTCTGCAACCGAGAACTCGGGAAGAACAAAATAATCCTCGCTGTACTCTCCGATTGCCATAATATCAGACGCAATATATACACCGTCATCATTCTGACAGCAAACAATAGGGCTGACGTTACGAACAGCAAAAATTTTATTTGGAATATCGTCAAACATAATTGCAAGGCCAAAGGTACCCGAAAGCTCTTTAACTGCTCTGACAATAGCTTCGTTTGGATTTCCTTCATAATAAGCGTCAATAAGTGCTGCAACAACCTCGGAGTCAGTCTGCGACTTGAGCTTTGAGCCAACGCCAAGCTGATTTTTAATTGCCGCATAGTTTTCAACAATGCCGTTATGAACGAGTGTTACTCTGCCGAACTTGTGAGGGTGCGAGTTATTGTCGCTCACGCCGCCGTGAGTAGCCCAGCGAGTGTGACCGATTCCGGTAGTACCCTTTACTGAACCGCATTTAGCCTCGAGCTTTTCAACTCTGCCTTCGCACTTTGTAACGAGCGTTTCATTAAAATCGGGATGATAAACAGCAACGCCGGCACTGTCATATCCTCTGTATTCAAGTGTTTTGAGTCCTTTGAGCAGGATTCCTCTTGCTTCGCTATAACCTGTATAGCCGATAATTCCACACATAAAGAATTAACCTCTTTCAAATTAATATCAGTTTATTATCCCATATATAGTGCATTTTGTCAATAATTATTTACTTTATAAATATATGTTGAAAAATCGACTTATATTTGGTAAAATGATTTTATTACACTGAAAAGGAACAAATTATGGACATTCAAAAGCAATTACAAACTGAATTTTCACTCAAGCCGTGGCAGGTTGAAAACACCTTAAAGCTGATTGACGACGGCAACACAATACCCTTTATTGCCCGATACAGAAAAGAGGCAACAGGCTCGCTTGACGACCAGCTTTTGCGTGAATTGAGCGAAAGGCTGACTTATTTGCGAAATCTCGAAGAGCAAAAAGAAAAGGTCATCGCGTCAATTACCGAGCAGGAAATGATGACTGACGAAATAATGAAAGCAATTGACGGCGCGAAAACTATGACAGAGCTTGAGGACATTTACCGTCCGTTCAGACCAAAGCGCAAGACTCGCGCTTCTGTTGCAAAGGCAAAAGGCTTGCAGGGTCTTGCTGACAGAATACTTGAGCAAAACAAAAACGACGCGCCAAAAGTTATTGCAGAGGAATATCTGACCGACGAGGTTGTATCTGTGGACGATGCGCTTCAGGGCGCAAGGGATATTATTGCCGAGGCGATTTCCGATAACGCCGACGACAGAAAGCTTTTGCGCTATGCAATTCGAAGCAACGGCATTATTACGACTAAAGGGGCTGACGAGGACCTCGGCGTTTATGAAATGTATGCAGAATACAGCGAGCCTGTAAAAAACATAGCTCAGCACAGAACGCTTGCAATCAACCGAGGTGAAAAGGAGGGCAAGCTCAAGGTTTCGATTGATTTTGACAAATCTATTGCAACCGACCTGCTCAAAAGCCGCCATGTTATTAACACGAGCGAAAGCGCAAATCAAGTGACAGAGGCTATTGACGACGCATTTACAAGGCTGATTTTCCCTTCAATTGAGCGAGAAATCAGAAATGAAATCACAGACAAAGCAAACGAATCATCAATCAAAGTATTTGGTGAAAACACGCGCAATCTGCTTATGCAGCCGCCTGTTAAAGGCAGGGTAACTATCGGACTTGACCCCGGATACAGAACAGGCTGCAAGGTTGCCGTTGTATCCGAAACGGGAAAGGTGCTTGACACAGGCGTCATCTACCCTGCTCCGCCGCACAAAAAGATTGACGAGGCAAAAAAGATTATCAAGTCACTTGTAAAAAAGCACGGCGTCAGGATGTTTGCAATCGGCAACGGCACTGCGTCACACGAAACAGAAGTGTTTGCAGCAGAGGTAATCAAGGAACTTGACTGCGGTATAACATATATGGTTGTGAGCGAGGCAGGTGCCTCCGTTTACAGTGCGTCAAAGCTTGCCGCGGAGGAATTCCCCGAATACGACGTAAGTCTGCGCAGCGCTGTTTCAATCGCAAGAAGGCTACAGGACCCGCTGGCAGAGCTTGTTAAAATCGACCCAAAGGCAATCGGCGTGGGACAGTATCAGCACGATATGCCGCAAAAGGAGCTCGGCGCGGCGCTTGACGGTGTTGTTGAGGACTGCGTAAACTCCGTTGGCGTTGACCTCAACACTGCCTCTCCGCAGCTGCTCGGCAGAGTTGCAGGTATTTCTTCAGCCGTTGCAAAGAATATTGTTAAATTCCGCGAGGATAACGGTCAGTTCACATCACGCAAACAGCTTACAAAGGTTTCAAAGCTTGGACCGAAAGCGTTTGAGCAATGCGCAGGATTCCTGCGTGTTGCAGAGAGCGACAACGTGCTTGACAACACTGCAGTGCATCCCGAAAGCTACGGCGCAGCAACAAAACTTCTCAAAGTTTGCGGCATCACGGATGAGGATGTCAGACAGGGCAACATTGCTACCTTAAGCCTGAAGGTTAAGACCGAGGGGACATCTGCTCTTGCTGCAGAGCTAGGAATAGGCGAGCCTACGCTTATTGATATTGTTGAGGAGCTTTCAAAGCCCGGACGTGACCCGCGTGACGAGCTGCCGCAGCCTATGCTTCGCAGTGATGTTATGGGAATTGAGGACCTCAAAGCCGGTATGGAACTAAAGGGCACTGTACGAAATGTAATTGATTTCGGTGCATTTGTTGACATCGGCGTTCATCAGGACGGTCTTGTTCATATCAGTCAGATAACAAATCGCTACATCAAGCACCCGTCAGATGTTCTTAAAGTCGGCGACATCGTGACTGTATGGGTTATAAGCGCAGATATTGAAAGAAAGAGAATATCACTAACTATGAAAAATCCAAATAAGGAGAAGTAAGATGAAATCATAAAAGGCATCACAGAATACGGTCATCAGGATTTGATTGTTGA
>CAMPBI010000033.1 GCA_946637545.1 uncultured Clostridia bacterium
CAGCGAGACCACTTTAACCGTTCGTTTCATAAATCTTTCCTCCTAAAAATAAAAAGCGTACAGCCGGAGCTGTACGCAAAAAACGCAAGCTCAACTGTCGCCAAACAATTATAAAAATGATTGCTAACCTACATAGTAGAATAGTCCATAATTATATAGAGCATCGCATTTTTATCACTATAGATAAAAACACTATTCCACAAATGTAGATAGATATACTTCGCAATCATATTCATTTTTATAATTATTTGGCATTTTCATTTTAGCATTTTTTAATAAGATAGTCAAGAAATATGCCACAGACTGCAGCGAGCATAGGATTTGTACTGCCAAATCCGGATAAAGAAAAACAGACCGAAAGAGAATCGGTCTGTAATAATGAAATATTGCTGATGCAATATGAAATAATTTGCTTTAGCAAATTGTGAAATATTTCGCCTTGCTCGATATGAAATAAAATTAATCCTACATACGCCGCAGGCGTATTTCATTGCGAAGCAATTTCATATTCCGAAGGAATATTTCTTTAATCCGCAAGGATTAATTTAATTGGGAGAACCTTCTTTACGAAGGTTCTCCCGCGGGGAGCGTTTTTTTATAATTCTGTTTGTTCTGCGATGCAGTTGTCAAGCGCCTTAATGATGCCCTCTTTATCCATTCCTCTGCCGATGAATACAAGCTTGTTGATTCTGTCGCCGTAAATCGGGTGCCACGAAGCAGCGATGTCGGGGTTCATTCTGAGCACTTCATTTCTGTCTTTTTCAGGGAAGCAGGCAATCCAGTAGCCGTCGTCGGTGGCAGTCTTTTGCTTGCCGCTTTGTTCAAAAATGTATGCTGTGTTCGGGTCCTCGTTAATCCAGAACAGACCTTTTGCACGGATAATCTCTTTTGGCCACTCTGCAAAAACATATTCCTCAAATTTCTGCTTTGAAAACGGCTTTACATTCTGATAAACAAAGGTCGAAATGCCGTATTCCTCTGCCTCTCCCTCATCGTGATGATGGTGGTGATGATGACCGCCGTGATGGTGCTCGTGTTCCTCGTGGTCGTGGTGATGCTCATGATGCTCGTGCTCATCGTGGTCGTGATGATGTTCATGCTCATCATGCTCCTCGTGATGCTTTTCAAGGTCCTCGGAGTTTTCGCCCTCCTCGCGCTCCATTGCCTGAATCCAGCCTGCGCTTTCAAGGATTTTTTCGTAGTCGAATCTGCCTGTTGACAGAATATCCTTTGTGTCGACTTTTCCGTAATTTGTTTCGATAATCTTTGCCTCGGGCTGAAGCGCCTTGATTACATCAAGCACCTCCTGATGCTCTTTTTCGGTAACGTCGTCAATTTTGTTGAGTACGATTGTGGTGCAGTATTCAATCTGCTGAATCAGCAGGTTTTCAATATCCTCTTCATCAAGATTGTCGTTCAGCAGCGACTTGCCCGAGCCGAATTCGTCAGCCATACGCTTTGCGTCAACAACGGTTGTGATGTTGTCAAGGTATGCAACTCCCGGCAGCTTTACATTTTTGTCGGTGCCGTCGAGCATACAGATTGAGCCTGCAATCGGTCCCGGCTCGCAGATACCCGATGCCTCAATCAGAATGTAGTCAAATTTTTTAGTCTTTGCAAGGTCAATAATCTGATTCATCAAGTCAACCTTGAGCGTGCAGCAGATACAGCCGTTTGAAAGCGGTACAAGCTCGCCGTCCTCCTGCGTAACTGCGCCGCCCTTTGCAATCAGCGACGCGTCGATGTTAACCTCGCCGATGTCGTTAACAATAACAGCAACCCTGTAACCCTCCTGGTTTGCAAGCACGTGGTTGAGAACTGTTGTTTTACCTGCTCCGAGATATCCTGTAAGCAGCGAAACGGGAATAAGATTCTTTTTATTAAGCATAATATATCACCTCTGTAATAAAGTTAGTTTGCATTTGCTAATTGCTTATTATACACCAAAATTCTTCATTGTCAAATACATTGACAAATAATGTTAAAAATTATATAATAAGGCTAAGGAGATGAGCTTTATGGCAAAAACAAAACTCAGTAAAAGTCAGCTTCTGTGCACAGTTGCAATCGTAATTACCGTTGCGGCACAGGCACTCGAAAAGATTCTCGAGGTTGCAATTCAACCGTCACAGATAAGCGCTCTTGTGTGCGCAATGCTTTATACAATTGCTGTTGCGTGCGTTTATTTTCTCATTTCAAAAAGCACCGACACCTTCTGGGGACTCCTTGCATCGCTGCTCGCGTTCAAGATGATGCCGCCGAAAATCAATTATATTCTCAATGTAACAGTTGACGGCGGAATGCTTTATTTTATCGTGCAGAAGGTTGCAATTCTTCTGTTTCTTGTGCTTGCTTACAGATTCTATCGCGCACAGGAAAAACAGCACTGTGTCAATATTATTCCCGTGTTTATACTTGCAGCGGCAGTTCCGTTCTTTAACGAAATTTCGGCTTTTGTTGACAACTACTTTTTGTACAAAACGGGCAGTATGATTCTTCCGTTCTTAACAGATTACGCGTGCTACACGCTTGCGGTTGTAACTGCGCTCGCAGTTGCTTTTATCAGCGGCAAAGAAAGTATGAAATTCGCTGCGTTTTACGAATTCTGCGCACTTGGAATCAATATGTTCCGTCAGATAGGCAAAATCGGCTATTTCATTACTACAAATCAGCATGTCAGCAAGAGCTTTTACGGCTGGATTGCAGTGCTCGCAGTGCTTATGGTTGTTACAGCAGTTCTGCTTAAGAAAAGTAATTCGCGTGCGGACAGCGTCGGCGAGCCTGCTTTAGCAGAAGAATAAAAATTTAAGAAAAACTCTTGACAAATAAAAATTATTATATATAATAGCAATAGTACGAATATTAATCAAAGTGAGGTGGGCCACAGCGGTCCGCTTCTTTTTGTTAAAACAGGAGGGGTATTTTGGCAAAACAGAACACTGTGCAGAAGGTTGAAGAAATCGTAAAGCCTTTTGCAGACGAACTCGGTCTTGAAATATGGGACATCACCTTCAAAAAAGAAGGCAGCGAGTGGTATCTCCGAATTTTCATCGACAAAGAGGGCGGAGTTAATATCGACGACTGCGTTGATTTAACGCACGCCGTATCAAAGCCGCTTGACGACGCCGACCCGATTTCGCAGAACTATATGCTCGAAATCAGCTCGCCCGGTGTTGAGCGCGAACTCAAACGCGACGAACACTTTGCAAAATATATCGGCTCGCCGGTTATGGTGCGCACAATACGTCCCGTCGACGGCACGCGCGACTTTTGCGGAACGCTGACAAAGTATGAAAACAAGCAATTATCTGTCGAACTGCAGGACGGCAGCGTGATGACCTTTGACAAAAAGGACACCAACTTCGTCAAGCTCGACGATTTTGATATAAATGATTTTGTATAAACCCCATTTTGAATAGAAAGGAATGATTTGGAAAAATGAGCAAGGAATTTTTTGAAGCAGTTAAAATGCTTGAGGCAGAAAAGGGCATACCCGCGGATTATCTTTACGAAAAGATTTCTGCAGCTATCGTTGTTGCCGCAAAGCACGACTTCGGCGGCAAGGATATCGTTCACTGCGATATCGACCCCGAAAAGCAGAGAATTAAGGTTTATGTAACCAAAAACGTTGTTGAAGAGGTTGAGGACCCGGACACAGACCTCACACTTGAGCAGGCGCAGACAATCCGTAAATCTGCAAAGGTCGGCAAAACAATTGATATTCCGCTTAAGACAAAGAACTTCGGCAGAATCGTTGCACAGACCGCAAAGCACGTTATCCGTCAGGGCATCAAGGAGGCGGAGCGCGGACAGATGCTCAAGGAATTCCAGAGCAAAAATCAGGAGCTCCTTTCTGCAAAGGTCAGCAGAGTTGACCCTGTTACAGGCAACGTAACTCTTGAAATCGGCAAGAACGAGGCTATTCTGCCAAAGGCAGAGCAGGTTCCGGGCGAGGAATTTGAGGTAGGCGACATCACCAAGATTTTTGTTGTTGATGTCAAAGAAGGCAATAAAGGCCCGAAGATTATGATTTCGCGCACACATCCCGGTCTTGTACGACGCCTGTTTGAAACAGAGGTTCCCGAAATTTTTGACGGCACTATCGAAATCAAATCGGTTTCGCGTGAGGCAGGCAGCAGAACGAAAATTGCCGTTCTCTCAAAGGAAGAGGATGTCGACCCCGTAGGCTCCTGCATTGGTCCGAGAGGCCAGCGTGTTTCAAACATTGTTGACGCGCTCGGCGGCGAAAAGATTGATATTGTCAAATACAGCGACGACCCTGCAGAGTTTGTTGCAGCTGCTCTCGCACCGTCAGACGTCGTAAGCGTTGAGATTCTTGACGAAGGCGCAAAGTCCTGCAGAGCAACTGTTCCGGACGACCAGCTTTCGCTCGCAATCGGCAACAAGGGACAGAATGTTCGCCTTGCTGCAAAGCTTACAAACTGGAAAATTGACATCAAGCCCGAGTCAGGATTTTACGAGGGTTAATGATGAAACCGAAAAAAATACCTATGAGAATGTGCACCGGCTGCGGTGAGATGTTTGACAAGCGCACGCTTGTACGCGTTGTCAAATCTCCCGAGGGCGACATCAGTCTTGACCTCACAGGCAAAAAATCGGGCAGGGGCGCCTATGTCTGCAAAAACGCAAACTGCCTCAAAAAAGCCCGAAAAAAGAAAGCCTTTGAGCGTGCTTTCGGCGTGACGATTGATGACGGTGTTTACGATAAAATGGAAGAAGAAATTAACAATGAGCAGTAAAAAGTACATCAGTATGCTCGGTATGGCGAGGCGCGCAGGCAGACTCTCTATGGGTCACGATATGGCGCTTGCCGCAGTTAAGGGCGGCAAGGCGCAGCTTGTGATTTTTGCCGGCGACATTTCTGACAGACTTGTCGGTGAATTTGAACGCGCCGCAGGCGATGTCAAAAATCAGCCGCCGTGCATAAGAATAGATGAAACGATTAACGACCTTCACCGTTTTCTCGGCTACAAAGCCGGTGTGCTTACTGTTGACGATAAGAATTTTTCTGCCAGAATATTTGAATTAATCAAGGAGGAAAATGCCTATGTTGATAAAGGTTAAGGTTTCCGATGTTGCAAAGGATTTCGGAAAAACAAGCAAGGAGATTGCCCAGATTCTTGTGGACTACTGCGGCGGTGCAGCTAAAAAACCGTCGTCAGTTCTTGAGGAAAATGAGCTTAATGTACTTTTTGATAAAATAACACAGGATAACAATTCTGAAAGTCTTGACGCGTATTTTGCTACCCGCAAGCCTCAGCAGGCTAAAAAGCCCGCAGAGAAAAAGCCTGCAAAGGAAAAGGATGACCAGAAGGCAAAGCGTCATCAGAGTCAGGCTGCAATTCTTCAGATGGCGGAGCAGGCTGCAAAGCGTGCCGAAGAAAAGGCAAAGAAAAAAGCCACGCAGACTCCGCAGGCGAGAACAAAGGGCGAAGCACGCCATATCGACACAAGAGTAAACAATGTCGACCTTGAAAAGTACAATCAGAAATACGAGGATATTGCGCCTGCAAGCAATTACAACGACAATCAGAAAAAGCAGAAGCTCAATCAGAAATCAAAGCAGTACAGGAAGAAAAGACCGGTTTCGCGCAAAAAGGAAACCGAGGCACAGCGTCTTGCGCGTATTGCCGAGCAGCGTAAAAAGCAGCAGATTAAGATTGAGGTGCCCGAGGAAATTACCGTCGGCGAGCTTGCTTCAAGACTTCGTATCACTGCAACCGAGGTTATCAAGGAACTTATGAAACTCGGCATGATGGTTAATGTTAACGAGGTTATCGACTACGATACAGCAGAAATCGTCGGAACAGAACTCGGCGCAAAGGTAGAAAAAGAGGTATTCGTTTCTATCGAAGAGCAGATTATCGAGGTTGAGGATGAAAATGACGAAAACGCAATTCCGCGCAGCCCTGTTGTCTGCGTAATGGGCCACGTTGACCACGGTAAAACCTCTATTCTTGACGCTATCAGAAATACAGACGTAACCTCAACCGAAGCAGGCGGTATCACCCAGGCAATCGGTGCTTACCAGGTTACAACTCCGAATAACGACGTTATCACATTCCTTGACACACCCGGTCACGCAGCGTTCACCGCTATGCGTGCAAGAGGCGCTATGGCAACCGATATCGCAGTGCTTGTTGTTGCTGCTGACGACGGTATTATGCCGCAGACTGTCGAGGCTATCAATCACGCCAAGGCAGCAGGCGTTGAAATTATTGTTGCCATTAACAAGATGGATAAAGAGGGCGCAAATCCCGACAAGGTTATGCAGCAGCTCACAGAGCATAATCTCGTTCCCGAAGAATGGGGCGGCGATGTTATCTGTGTTCCTGTTTCTGCCAAGACCAAGATGGGCATAGACAAACTTCTTGACACCATCAATCTTGTTGCCGAAATGTGCGAGCTTAAGGCTAATCCTGACCGTTCGGCAAAGGGTGTTGTTATCGAGGCAAAGCTCGACAAGGGCAGAGGACCTATTGCAACACTTCTTGTTCAAAACGGTACTCTCAAGTCGGGCGATGTTATCATCGCCGGCACGGCAGTCGGCAAGGTTCGCGCAATGACAGACTACCGCGGCAAAAAAATCAACGAGGCAGGACCTTCTGTTCCTGTTGAAATTATGGGTCTTGACTCCGCGCCGATGAGCGGTGATTTGTTCAACGCAGTAAGCGATGAAAAACTTGCACGCCGTCTTGTTGAGCAGCGTAAGGAAGAGGCAAAGGAAGAAGAGTTCAAGGCATTCCAGAAGGTTACTCTTGACACTCTGTTCGACACACTTCAGGAGGGCGAACTCAAGGAACTCAACATCGTTGTCAAGGCTGATGTTCAGGGCTCCGTTGAGGCTGTCAAGCAGTCGCTTCTCAAGATTGAAAACGACGAGGTTCGCGTTAAGATTATCCACGGCGCAGTCGGCGTTATCAACGAGTCCGATGTAATGCTCGCAGCAGCGTCAAACGCTATTATAGTAGGCTTTAATATCGGTGTTGACCCCGTTGCCAAGGACAACGCAGAGCGCGACGGTATCGAAATCAAAACTTACGACATCATCTATGATGCTATTGAGGATATTGAAAATGCAATGCGCGGAATGCGCGCTCCCAAGTACCGTGATGTTGACACAGGTACCGTTGAGGTACGCGAGGTTTACAAAATTTCTTCTGCAGGCACAATTGCAGGCTCGCTCGTTACCTCCGGTAACATCAAGCGTGACGGTAAAGTCCGCGTAATCCGCGACGGCAAGCAGATTGCCGATGTTGAGCTTGCAAACCTCAAGCGCTTTAAGGACGAGGTCAAGGAGGTTTCTTCGGGCTACGAGTGCGGTATCTCGCTCAAGGGCTTTGAGGACATTCAGCAGGGCGACATCCTTGAGGCATATATCGTTGAGGAATACAGGGATTAAAAATGATAAATGATGAATTATGAACTAATGGTGCTGCGCACAGCTGTTTTACAGTGGGTGTGGGCAAAGCCCACCCAGAATTCACAATTTATAATTCATAATTAATAATTCAGGAGGCATTTATGCCGAGTTACAGAATTGACAGAATTACCGAGGACATCAAGCGCGAGCTTACGCTGATTCTGCGCGAGGTCAAGGACCCGCGCGTCAGCAAAATGATAAGCATTGTCAAGGTTGATGTCAGCGGTGATCTGAGTTATGCAAAAATATATGTTTCGGCTCTTGAAGGCGAAGAGGTTGCAAAAGAGTCTGTAAAGGGACTCAAGGCTGCGTCGGGTTTTATCAGGCGCAGACTCGGCGAATCTCTTCATCTTCGCAAAACACCCGAACTCCGCTTTGTTGCGGACACATCTATTGAAAAAGGCTTTGAACTGTTTGACAAACTGAAAAGCATTGAGGCTAAAACGGATGAAGATTAATGTTGAAAAATGTGCACAGATTCTGGGAGAACAGGATAATATTCTTATCCTCACTCACGCTCACCCTGACGGCGACACCGTCGGCAGTGGTTTTGCGTTGTCCCTTGCACTGAAAAAGCTCGGCAAAAAAGCACGGGTAATCTGTGCAGACGAGTTTCTTGAAAAATACACCCGTCTTATTGACAACTGTCTTGAAATGCCTGAATTTGAGGAGCAGTTTGTTGTTGCAGTTGATGTTGCAACCGAAAACCTGCTCGGCTCGCTTGCGGACAAATATGCAGGCAAGATTGATATGTGCATTGACCACCACGGCACAAACACGGGCTACGCAAAATATCTGCTGCTGAATGCGGATGCTGCTGCAGCCTGCGAAATTGTGCTCAAGGTAATCAAAACAATGGGCGTAAAGATTGACAAGCCTATTGCAAACGCGCTTTTTATCGGTATTACAACCGACACGGGCTGCTTCAGATATGCAAGCACCACCTCAAATACTTACCGCGCAGCCGCAGAGCTTGTTGACCTTGGCGCCGACAACGGCACAATCAACCGCATTATGTTCGAGACAAAGACAAAAACTTATGCGGCTCTTGAGCGCCTTGCGCTTGAGGGTATGGAGTTTTACGGCAATGACCGCATCTGCGTAATCACGATTTCGCAGGATATGTATGCAAAAACAGGCTCGTCAGAGCTTGAAACAGACGCCATCGCACCGCTTACCCGTCAGACGGAGGGCGTTGAAATCGGACTTACAATACGCGAAAAGCCCGACGGCACCTGCAAGTGCTCGGTAAGAACGCTTGACAGCGTAAATGCGGCAGAATTTGCGGCAGCTTTCGGTGGCGGCGGACATAAGCAGGCGGCGGCGTGCCGCTTTGACTGCAGCGTTGCAGAGGCTAAAAAGCTTCTCGTCGCAAAGGCGAATGAAATGTTAAAAAACCCTAACTGATAATTCATAAGTTTTATGAACGGAATAATTTGTATTAACAAACCGAAGGACATCACCTCCTTCGGTGTTGTATCAAAGGTGCGCGGAATCACCCGTCAGAAAAAAGCGGGGCACACGGGCACCCTTGACCCTATGGCTACGGGCGTTTTGCCTGTAATGCTCGGCACTGCAACGCGCTTTTTGAACTTCTTGCCCGACAGTGACAAGGGGTACAGAGCGTCGTTTGTGCTTGGCAAAACCACCGATACACTTGATATAACAGGGACTGTTCTGACAGAGTGCGAAACTGCGCTTGGTGCGGCGGATGTTGAAAAAATACTGCCGGAATTTCGCGGCAGAATAATGCAGCTTCCGCCAATGTACAGCGCAAAATCCGTTGACGGAGTGCGGCTGTACGAGCTTGCGCGTCAAGGTGTGGAAATAAAACGCAAGCCCTGCGAGGTCGAGATTAAAAAGCTGGAATTTGAGGGCGAACAAAACGGTGAATTCACCATTGATGTTGTGTGCTCAAAGGGTACTTACATCCGCTCGCTGATTGCTGATATAGGTGAACGCCTCGGCTGCGGAGCGGTTATGACAGACCTATGCCGAACGCTTGCTTGCGGTTTTACGCTTGACGATTGCGTCACGCTCGATGAGCTGCAAAACCGCAGGGATAATGAACTCGGCTTTGACGACATACTAACGGGTGTGGAGGCGCTTCTTTTGCCGTACAAAAAAGCTGTTGTCAGCCCTGCGCAGACAACTCGTTTTGCAAACGGCGGCGCACTTGATATTAACAGAATAAAAACACAAATCCGCGATGACGAAATCTGCACCGTGTACGGTGCTGACGGCGCTTTTCTCGGACTTGGACAGAATATAAACGGCGAACTGAAGGCGCTGCGCCTTCTGCCGAAAAATCAGTGATATGAACAAAAGAAAAGCAGTCGCTCTGGGCGACTTTGACGGTATGCACCTCGCACACGGAACAGTTGTAACGGGTGCTGAAAAAGTAACAATTTACTGCGTTAATAACAGGTTTTCACTCCTGCAAAAAAGCATTTTTGAGGAGCGCTTTCCAAACGCGGTATTTGCCGATTTTGAAAAAATTAAAAATATGTCTGCCGACGAGTTTGTCAACAGCGTGCTTGTAGATGAGCTCGGCGCACAAATGCTGCTTTGCGGCTATAATTTCCGCTTCGGCAAGGGTGCAAAATGGTCTGCTCTCGACCTGCGTAAAATGCTCGAAAGCAGAGATGTCTGGGTGCGTATTCTTGAGCATCAGGACTTTGAGGGCGAGCCCATAAGCTCATCGCGAATCCGCAAGTGTATCGCTGACGGCGAAATTGAAAAAGCAGGCAAAATGCTCGGCTATAATTTTACCTTTGAAAGCGAGATTATTCACGGCGATATGCGCGGCAGAAGCATAGGTTTTCCGACAGCAAATCAGTACCTTCCCGACGGACTTGTTCAGCCGAAATTCGGCGTGTATCAGTCAGCTGTCACTATCGGCGGAAAAAGGTACAACGCTTTTACGAATATCGGAATCCGTCCGTCGTGGCGTGTCGAAAAACCGATTTGTGAAACGCATATTTTTGACTTTGACGGCGACCTTTACGGCAAGGATTTGCGCGTTGAGCTTGTTAAGTATATCAGAGGAGAAAAACTCTTTAATTCAGTTGATGAACTAAAGCAGCAGTTGATTTATGATAAAAGCAGTATTGTTTGATTTTGACGAAACCCTGCAGGACAGAACGCTTGCATTTGAGGGTTATATGGACACTTTTTTTGCCACCTTCCGTCCCGAAATCAGCGGCAAGGAGCTTGAAAAATGCCGCGAGGATATGCGTGTTACAGGCAAGGGCGGTTATGTTAACCGAGTCCTGTGGTACCGTGAACTGATTGATATGTGGGACTGGCAGGGAGCGCCGCCTGCAGAGGAGCTTGCAGAGCACTACGATGTGACCTTTGGCGACCACAATGTCATTTTTAAAAATTCAATTCCGCTTTTGAAGGAGCTAAAAGCAAGGGGATATACCACCGGCGTTATTACAAACGGACCGTCGTATCTTCAGAATCACAAGCTCGACACAAGCGGACTCAAGCCTTATCTTGACATTGTTGTTGTCAGCGGCGATGTGGGTGTTCACAAGCCCGACCCCGCACTTTTCACCTATACTGCCGAAAAGTACGGACTTAATCCCGACGAATGTGTTTATGTCGGCGACCATCCTGTCAACGATATTCAGGGTGCGCTCGGCGCAGGAATGCACGCTATCCGTATGAACTGGGGCTGGTTTAAAAATGTTGATTTGCGCCCCGATGTGCCTGTAATCACAGACATTATTGATGTTTTGAAATATATTTAACCGACAAAAAGCAAGGCGTTTCGCCTTGCTTTCCTCTTTTTATATAAAAAAGAAAAAATTTCTTTTAATATTTTTAATTTAGGTCTTTTCAAAACATACTTTTTGTGTTAATATATGTGTGCTATAAATTATTTTATTGTTAATTTTTTAACAATTTATAAGGAATTAATTAAGGGAGATGTACTTATGCAAAAGAAACTCAGCAAAATTCCGTTCAAGGGTACTCCTGAACAGGAGGCAAAGCTTGCCGAAGTAATCGCTGCCAACAAGCACGACAAGAGCAGACTTATGGCAGTAATGCAGGAGGCACAGGATATTTACGGTTACCTTCCAATCGAGGTACAGAACATCATCGCTGAAGGAATGGAAATTCCGCTTGAAAAGATTTTCGGCGTTGCAACCTTCTATGCACAGTTTTCAATGTCGCCAAAGGGCGAGTACAATATTTCGGTGTGCCTTGGCACAGCTTGCTACGTTAAGGGCGCACAGTCGCTTCTTGACGCACTTTGCGAGGACCTTGGCATCGGCGTTGACGAGTGCACACTCGACGGCAAATTCTCACTTGAAGCATGCCGTTGCATCGGCGCTTGCGGACTTGGTCCGGTTCTTACCGTTAACGACGAGGTTTACGGCAAACTTACAAAGGACGACATCCCGGGAATTCTCGAAAAGTATTCAGCATAACCTTTACGCTACTATCTTTTTACAAAGGAATTTTGTGTTATGACAATCAGAGAAATCAGAGACCTGCTTGATGCAAAGGTTCTTTGCAGCGAGGAAAATCTTGACCAGGAGGTTCACTCCGCCTGCGGATGCGACCTTATGAGCGACGTTCTCGCATATGTTAAGGACCAGGCCGTACTGCTGACGGGTCTTGTAAACCCACAGGTAATCAGAACTGCCGAAATGATGGACATGGCGTGCATCGTGTTTGTTAGATCAAAAATGCCAACCGATGATATGCTCGACCTTGCGGACAAAAGCGGACTTGTTATTATGTCCTGCGACAAAAGACTTTACGAGGCTTGCGGAATTATCTACTCCAACGGTCTTGGCTCAAATGCGGTAAAAGCGTGAGCGAAGAACTTACCTTTCAGTTTGACGTAAACGGCGAGGATTTTACCTCTGCCGGTCAGGCGTCCGTACAGGTTAAAAAGATTTTAAGGCAGCTTGGTATTTCGCCCGAAATTATACGGCGTGTGTCCATCGCGATGTATGAGGGCGAAATAAATATGGTTATCCACGCAAACGGCGGCGTGGCAGAGGTCAAGGTTGACGAGGACTGCATTATAATAATCCTTGCCGACAAGGGCCCGGGTATCAAGGATATTAACAGGGCTATGCAGGAGGGCTTTTCCACTGCATCAGACCAGACCCGTTCACTCGGCTTCGGCGCAGGAATGGGACTTCCGAATATGAAGCGTTACACCGATTCACTCGAAATTGAATCCGAGGTCGGAGTCGGTACAACGGTTACTATGAAGGTGAATCTTCAGTAAAACTGAATTATGAATGATAAATGATGAATGATGAATTTTCGGTGGACGCTGTCCACACCTGATTATAATGGGTACGGGCACAGCCCGTCATAAATTCATAATTCTTAATTCATAATTCATCATTTTTGAGATGTGATTAAATGAATACATACGAACATTCTGTTTTACTTGACAGCAGCAAGTGCACGGGCTGTACAACCTGCCTTAAGCACTGCCCCACAGAGGCAATCCGTATCAAAGACGGACACGCTGTTATCAACGATACCAGATGTATTGACTGCGGCGAGTGTATTCGTATGTGTCCGCACAAGGCTAAAAAAGCGGTGTGCGGCAAGCTCGAAAATATGGAGCGTTTCAAGTACAAGATTGCGCTTCCTGCTCCTACACTCTACGGTCAGTTCGACAATCTCGACGATGTTGATTATGTGCTCGACGGACTTTTGAAAATCGGCTTTGACGATGTTTTTGAGGTCAGCAAGGCGGCAGAGCTCGTTTCTGCTTACACAAGACTTTACCTCAAAACCGACGGCGTCAAAAAGCCGGTTATCAGCTCCGCCTGTCCTGTAATTGTAAGACTTATCGGACTGCGATTTCCGTCGCTGAGCGAAAACATTATTCATATGCTGCCTCCTATGGAGGTTGCGGCAAGGCTTGCAAGGGAACGCGCGCTGCGCGACCATCCTCACCTCAAGCCCGACGACATCGGGGTTTGCTTTATCTCTCCGTGTCCTGCAAAAGTCAGCTATGTGAAAAACGGCTTTGCAGATTACAAGAGTCATGTTGATGAGGTTGTGTCAATCAGCGATATATACTTTATGCTCATCAGCGAAATGTCGCACGGCAGCGAAATCAAATCGTTGAGCGAAAGCGGCATTATAGGCATCGGCTGGGCGAGCTCGGGCGGTGAGTCCGCTGCAATTTTTAACGAAAACTATCTTGCGGCTGACGGCATTGAAAATGTTATCCGCGTTCTTGACCAGGTCGAAAACGGCAATATACCGCAGATTGAATTTATAGAACTTAACGCCTGCCCCGGCGGCTGTGTCGGCGGAGTAATGGCAATGGAAAACCCATTCATTGCAAAGGCGCGCCTGCAGTCACTCAGGCATTACCTTCCGGTATCGCAAAACTTTATAAATGACAATTATATCCCCGGTTCATATCTGTTCAACACTCTTCCCGAGTACCAGCCGATTACACGGTTGAGTGATAATATGGCAGAGTCAATGCGTATGATGGCGGATATTCAGAATCTTAAGCATTCGCTGCCCGGCATCGACTGCGGAGCCTGCGGCGCACCCTCGTGCCGTGCCTTTGCAGAGGATGTTGTCCGCGGCAGAGCAGACGCAAACGGATGCCTTATTATGAGAACAGCACCAATCGAAAAGGAGACGGAAAATGACAGTTAACGAGCTGATGACAGCCTGCAATTTTGATGCAGTATGCCTGCCCGACTCCGAGCGCGAGGTGCACGGCGCCTATATAGGCGATTTGCTCAGCTGGGTTATGGGCAGAGCGCAGGAGGACAACGCCTGGGTTACTATTATGAGCAACATCAACGTTATCGCGGTTGCCTCACTGTCAGACGTTGCCTGCGTAATTCTTGCCGAGGGAGTCACTCTTGACGACGAACTCAAAGCAACAGCCGAGCAGAAGGGAATTAACGTTCTCAAAACAGAGCTGCCTGCGTTTGAAGCGGCACAGCTGCTTTCGGGTAAGGTCTGATGAACAAGTATTATTACGACTTTCATCTGCACTCCTGCCTGTCACCGTGCGGCGATGACGACAGCACGCCGAACAACATTGCAGGTATGGCAACGCTGTGCGGACTGAATGTAATTGCGCTCACAGACCACAACACCTGCAAAAATTGCCCCGCTTTTTTTGAGGCGTGCAAGCGCTACGGCGTGATTCCCGTTGCGGGAATGGAGCTCACCACGAGCGAGGATATTCATGTTGTGTGCCTGTTTGAAAATCTTGACGACGCTATGGCGTTTGATTCGGAGATTGAAAAACGCAGAGTGCTTATTAAGAATAAAAAAGAGATTTTCGGTAATCAGTTTATCACTGACGGCGAGGACAATATAATCGGCGAGGACGAATACCTGCTCTCAAACGCTACCACAGTGTCGCTTGAGGAGGCGCCCGACCTTGTAAAAAGCTTTAACGGAATATGCTATCCCGCGCATATTGACCGTCAGGCAAACGGAATTATATCTGTTCTCGGTACTTTTCCCGAAACTCCTCATTTTGACCTTGTGGAGATTAACCGCAGGGAAAAGGTTGACGAATATGTCGAAAAATACAATCTTCAGGATAAAAAAGTGGTTGTCAGCTCCGACGCCCATTATCTTGAAAATATGCGGGATAAGGAAAACTTTTTTGAAGTTGACGACGAGCCGTACAGCAGCTCGCTTGTAAGACAAAAAATTTTTGAACAACTCAAATCCTGAGTCGTGCAAAGCTTATGAAAGAATTATCATTAAATATACTTGACGTTGCTGAAAATTCGGTAAAAGCCGGCGCGACGCTCACGCAGATTCTTATTGAAGAAACGGGCGACATACTCACCCTTACCTTCAGGGACGACGGCTGCGGAATGAGCGAGGAGGTTGTCCGTTCGGTAATCGACCCGTTTTATACCACGCGCACCACGCGCAAGGTCGGCCTCGGCGTTCCGCTGTTAAAACTGGCTGCGGAGCAAACGGGAGGCAGCCTTACCG
>CAMPBI010000034.1 GCA_946637545.1 uncultured Clostridia bacterium
CTTGCGTTATGCTTTAATCGCGAAATGCTCAAGGACGAGTTTCACGTGAAACATCACAAACGCAGAACAGGCGGACTGTCGTCCGCCTGTCCCACGTGATGAAAAGAGGAGAATATGTTTAAAACGGTTGCCCGTTTTAAGCCGAATTTGATTTGAGAACCTTTAAAGTAGGCTCATTCATATTCTTTTTGGGTATTTTTACTCTGAATTCTATATAATCGTCTGTTTCGGTCTTGTCCGATTCTGCGTCAATTCCCGACGCTTTCATCGTTTCTATTGCCTTATTGAAGGTATTTACAAAAATTCTGACATCTTTGAACACCTTTACAACATTTTTCCTCGGCTTTACGGTTTTGTCGCACATCGAATCTATCAGATTCTCTGTTTTTTCGACATTTAAGCCCTTTTCTTTTATAATATTAAGTGCTGCCCAGATGTCCTTTTCGCTTTCCAGGCGCAAAAGTGCCCTGGCGTGCCTTTCGGTCAGACCTTCTTTTTCAATAAAATATCGCACATCAGTGGGCAATTTCAACAATCTGACCTTATTCGACAGCGCCGACTGGCTTTTTGAGAGCCTTTTTGCTATTTCTGACTGCGTCAAGCCAAAATGCTCGGTAAGTTGTCCAATCGCTGCAGCCTCTTCAAAAAAGCTGAGGTCGCTTCGCTGCACATTTTCAAGTATTGAATACACTGCGCTTTGTTCGTAATCGCAGTCAACCTCAATGCAGGGCACCTCCGGAATTCCCGCAAGTATTGAGGCGCGCAGTCTGCGCTCGCCTGCGATAATTTCAAAATAATCAGAATTATTTATTCTTCTTATTAAAAGAGGCTGCAGGATTCCGTTTTCCTTGATTGAGTCTGCGAGGGAGAGCATTTCGCTGCTTTCAAACTTATGCCGTGGCTGGTACGGGTTGGGCAGCAGCTTTTCAGTCTTTACATAATTTATATCGCTCAAAGGTAATGCCTCCTTACAGCTATTATATTAACATAAACATTTAAAAAAATAAAGGATTTCTCATCGTGAGAAATCCTCTGTTTTCGACTTAAACATATATCGTTAAAGCGGTTTTGCTGTAATTTTTTTGCTTTTTCGCGGATATTGTGTCGGAGTTTGCGATATTTTTTTCACATAAACAATAATTCTTTTGTCGCCGTTAGGTAATTCGTAGTGAAGCTCGTCCTCAATTTTGCCGCCAAGCGCTGCTATTGCAGGCTCTGCAAGCGAAATATCCTCGCCCGTGCCTTTTAGCGCATACATTGCGCCGCCGACTTTTACATACGGGAGCAGATATTCCGAAAGAACGTTCAGCGGTGCGACGGCTCTGGCTGTAGCAACATCAAACGTTTCACGCAAACCTTTATCCTGCCCGCCGTCCTCGGCACGCATATGGATAAGCCGTGCCTCAAGCTTGCAGGAATCAAGCACGCTTTCAAGAAAGCCGAGCCTTTTTTGCAGTGAATCAAGCAGCGTAACATCAAGGTCGCGTCTTGCAATAAGAAGGGGAACGCCCGGAAATCCTGCGCCCGTTCCCACATCAATAATCCTAGCGCCCTCGATAATTTCAGCATATTTCAAAAGCTCAAGGCTGTCAATAAAATGCTTTATCACTATCTCCTCGGGCTCTGTGATGCCCGTAAGGTTCATAACCCTATTTGTTTCGACAAGGAGCTCGGCATATAAGTCAAAATTATCAAGCGCAGTGCCGTCAAGTGAAACGCCTATTGCCGCTGCCTCATTATATAATAACTCTTTATTTATCATAAGCCTCAAGAATAATGTTCAGCGCCGTGATGTCGGCAGGGTTAACTCCGCTGATTCGGCTTGCCTGTCCGAGATTCTGCGGTCTGATTTTGTCCAGCTTTTCGACTGCCTCAAGCCGCAGTCCTTTCAGCGATTTATAATCAATATTTTCGGGGATGGTTTTGCACTCAATACGGCGCATTTCGTTAATCTGCGCCTCTTGCTTTTTAATATATCCCTCGTACTTAATCATAATCTGCACCTGCTCAAACACCTCGTACGGAAGGTCGGGGCGTTCGGGGTCAAAGGGTGCAAGGTCGTCGTAGGTTATCTGCGGTCTTTTGAGCAGCTCAAGCATTTTACAGCCTGTTTTGAGTTCTGCCGTGCCGCGTGAAACAAGCATTTTTTGAAGCTCGTCTGACAGGGGAACGGAAAGATTTGTAACTCTTTTCATCTCCGCTTTGATTTGCTCCTGCTTTGTCAGGAACTTTTCATAGCGCTCGTCGCTGATAAGTCCGATTTCGTGTCCGAGCGGAGTAAGCCTGATGTCCGCGTTGTCCTGGCGCAGCACAAGCCTGTATTCGCTGCGAGAGGTCATCATTCTGTACGGGTCGGTGCAGCCCTTTGTAACGAGGTCGTCAATAAGAGTTCCTATGTACGAGCCCCCGCGGTCAAGCACAATTTCGCTTTCACCCTTAATCCTGCGTGCCGCGTTAATTCCTGCAACAAGCCCCTGCGCCGCAGCCTCTTCGTAGCCGCTTGAGCCGTTGAACTGTCCTGCGCCGTAAAGCCCGGGAATGTTGTTGAACTCAAGCGTTGCCTTAAGCGCCGTGGGGTCAACGCAGTCGTACTCGATTGCGTATGCCGTGCGCATAACAACGGCGTTTTCAAGCCCCGGAATAGTGTGGATAAAGTCGAGCTGAACATCCTCGGGCAGCGAGGACGAAAGCCCCTGCAGATACATCTCCTCCGTATTCTCGCCGCACGGCTCTATGAAAAGCTGGTGGCGTTCCTTGTCGGAAAAGCGAACGATTTTGTCCTCAAAGCTCGGGCAGTAGCGAGGACCCTTGCCCTCAATCTTACCGCTGTACATCGGCGAGCGATGCAGGTTGTCAAGAATAATCTGCTTTGTTTTATCATTAGTATAGGTGATGTGGCAGACAACCTTGTTTTGCGGAGGAGTTTCAGTTTCAAACGAAAAGGGGACAGTTCGCTCGTCGCCGGTCTGAACCTCAAGATTTTCAAAATTTACCGAGCGCCTGTTAACGCGGCTCGGCGTTCCTGTCTTAAAGCGGCGAAGAGGAATATCAAGCTTTTTCAGCGCAGCCGCAAGCTCTTTTGCGGGGAACATACCGTCGGGTCCGCTTTCGTATGAAACATCGCCGATGTAAACTCTGCCGCCAAGAAAAGTACCCGTCGCAATTATCACCGCCTTTGCGGTAAACTCTGCGTCAAGTCGGGTTACGGCGTGCCAGAGATTGTCGTCGGTTTTGTAAAGGTCGCAGATTTCGCCCTGTCTGATTTCAAGATTTTCCTGCAGCTCGAGCGTATGCTTCATTCCTGCGGAATACTCGCGCCTGTCAATCTGCGCGCGAAGCGAGTGAACGGCAGGACCTTTGCCGAGGTTGAGCATACGCGACTGGAGCGAAAACCTGTCAGCCGCCTTGCCCATTTCGCCGCCGAGGGCGTCAATCTCGCGAACAAGGTGACCCTTTGACGTTCCGCCGATTGACGGGTTGCACGGCATATTTCCGACCCAGTCAAGATTGATGGTAAACACCGCAGTGCTAACACCAAGACGCGCCGAAGCAAGGGCAGCCTCAATTCCGGCATGCCCTGCACCGATTACTATTACATCGTAGTGTCCTGCAAAATACATAAAAGTTCCTTTTCAAATTATAAATTATAAATGATGAATGATGAATTGAGGGTGGACTTTGTCCACACCTATTATATAATCGGGTACGGGCAGCGCCCGTCAGAAATTCATAATTCATAATTGATAATTCATAATTATTACACTATTTTCCCACGCAGAATTTGCTGAAAATATTATTCACAACCTCTGCGTTTGCCTTCTTTCCTGTAAGCGACAGCAATTCATCCGCCGCCGCGTCTATCATAACATTAATTGCGTCGTATGTCACGCCGAGCCGTGCGCCGTCGAGCGCCTCGGCAACTGACGAAAGAGCGTTTTCGCAGTGCTGCTTTTGCCTGCTGTTTGCAAGCAGGGGGGCGGTGCTGTCAAAATCTGCAACGCCCAGCAGCGAAACAACTGCATTTTCAAGGCTTTCAAGCCCCTCGTCGTTCTTTGCGCTGATATAAACGGTGGCGTCAAACGCATTTTCTATTATATCAGTATCGGCGCCTGTTTCCAGGTCGGTCTTGTTGACAACTGCAACCGAAAGCCTGCCGCGGCAGCGCTCAATCAAAGCTTTGTCCTCGTCTGTAAGCTCTGACGAGCTGTCAAAAACGGCAAGCACAAGCTGTGCAGCGTCAAGCGCCCTGTGCGCCTTTTCAATTCCTATATTTTCTACAATATCTCCTGACTCACGCAGTCCGGCGGTGTCCTTCAGGTGCAAAACAATTCCGCCGAGTCGCACATTTTCTTCAACAATATCGCGCGTCGTTCCCTCAATATGAGTGACAATGCTCTTGTCCGTGCCGGTGAGCATATTCATAAGGCTCGATTTGCCCACGTTCGGTCTGCCTGCGATAACTGTGTCAACGCCTGCTTTGAGGGTCTGTCCCTTGTCGTAGTTTCGGAGCAGATTTTCAAGCTCGTTTTTGCAAAATTCAAGAGTCTTTTCGAGTTCGCTGTATTCGAGTTCGGGTATTTCCTCGTCGGGATAATCAACCCACGCCGCCATAGTTGACGACGCGTCAAGCAATCTGTCAAGCACGGCGTTGATGCTCCTGCTGAGCCTTCCGTGAAGCGCTCCGTAAGAAGCTTTGAGCTCCGCCTCGCCCTCGGCAGATATAATATCCGCAACGGATTCTGCCTGCGTCAAGTCCATTTTGCCGTTCAGAAATGCGCGTTTGGTAAATTCGCCTGCGCCTGCAGGTTGAGCGCCTGCAGCAAGCACCGCCTCAAGCGTTTTCTGAACTGCGAGCATTCCGCCGTGAACGGAAAGCTCTGCAACATCTTCGCCCGTGTAGCTTTTTGGCGCACGGAAAACAAGCGCAACCGCGTCGTCCTGCTTCTCGCCGCCGATTACTATGTTGCCGAACTTGGCACGGTAACCGCCCAGGTCTGAAAGAGAGCTCTTGTCGCTGCACTCGAATACACTGTCTGCAATTTTGATTGCGTCATCGCCGCTGATGCGGATAACGCCTATTCCGCCGGGAGCATTGCCCGTGGAGATGGCTGCTATTGTCTTTTGCATAATGATGAATTATTAATTATGAATTATGAATTTCGGGCGGGCTCTGCCCGTACCCATTATAATTATTGTTCGAGGCGAAAGCCAAAAAGCCTGAATTTATCATTCATAATTTATCATTTATAATTTATAATTGAATAAAAAAGGCAAACGCAGAGCGTTTGCCTTTTTGCATTAATCTTTGTTAAGCTCTATTTTACCATATTTTGGCAAATCTGCTCTGTCCTTTTTAGGTGTATAATCAGCAGGCTTTGAGGTCACTGCCGCACTCTTCGGTGCGCCGCCTCTGCCGCCTCTGCTCTGTCTTGGCTTTACGCCGCCGACAGGCTCAATCACAACTCGTCTGTCCTGGTTGTAGCCGATTGAACGCGACTCAACGCCCTCAATCTCCTGAACAGCAGTGTGGATAATTCTTCTTTCGTACGGGTTCATCGGCTCGAAGGTGTATCTTCTGCCGGTGCGAAGAACATACTGCGAATTCTTCTGTGCAAGGTGGCGGAGAGTTTCATTTCTCTTTTCGCGGTAGTTGCCCACGTCAATTGTAACTCTCACATATCCGCCCGAATTTTTCTTCATAGCGAGCGAAAGCAGGTACTGAATCGAATCAAGAGTTTCGCCTCTTCTGCCGATAATAATACCGTAATCCTCGCAATCAAGCTCCATCTTCACAACGCCTTCCTCGTAAACGGCGCTGATTTTTGCGTCTGCAACATCAAGACCCTTGACAATTTCTGCAAGATAGTTCTTTGCGTACTCGGTGTCAACATTCTTGGGAAAGTCCTTTTTCTTTGCCTCGTCAGCCTTTGGCTGCGGTGCGGCTTTTTCGGCTTTCTTTTCAGGCTGGGGAGCCTTTTTCTTCTCCTGCTTGGGAGCGTCTTTCTTCGGAGCCTGCTTGTTCTTTTTATTCTGCTTCTTTGAAGCCTTTTTTTCTTTTACGCCGTCGTCATAGCTTGCCTTAACCTTTGCGTCCTTGCCGCCGAAAATACCAAGAAATTTCTTTTGCGGCTGGTCAAGAACCTCTATGTGAACGTCGAGCTCAAACTTCGCAGGAGCATTCAGACCGGCCTTGGCGTTTGCGATAGCCTCATCAAGCGTTTTGCCGGTAGCGATAAATTCCTTTATCATAAATCCTCCGTTAATTGTTTTTCATTTTTTTAATACTTTCTTCGCGCGATCTTCTTTCAATCGTGTTTTCCACCATTTCGCGAGCAATGTTGCGCTTTGGCGGGAAGAATTTTGCCATTACAAGCTGCTGAACGATTGCAACAAGGTTTGAAATTACCCAGTAAAAACCTACTGCTGCCGGGAGTTTGAACGAAATGTAAAACGAAAACAGCGGCATCATCAGCATCATAATCATCATCTGTGACTGCTGCTGTGAAGCGGCAGGGTTGTTCTTTTTCTGAATAAGTGTTGAAACAATTGTTGAGCCGATTGAGGTAACAAGACACAGAATCGGGATTATTACAATAATTCCTTTCCATGTGGGCACCTGGCTCATATCAATTCCAAAGAAATTGAGCCCGTCCTTGAACGCCTCAATCTTTGCAATCGAGCTTTCGGTAAAGATGTTTCCGACCTTTGCGCTGTTTGCAAGCAGCGTTTCCTTATATTCCGAAATGTTGCGGATAAGGTCAAGCTGAAGGTATCTGTTGGTGCCGGTGGCTTTAAAATTGATGATGTCAACAATCTTGTCCTGGTATTCGGAAATTTTGATGTTGAGAATGTACTCAACGGGGTAGTAGATGATTCCGATAATACCCATAAGGAACACCATCTGAAACGCCATCGGTCCGCAGCCCATATTCATCGGGTTGTGACCTTCGCGTGCGTAAAGCGCCTGCATTTCCTCCTGCATTGCCTGATTTGCTTTTTGGCGCTGCTTGGGGTCGGTAATGGCATTTACATTGTACTTTTTCTGAATTTTCTGGATTTTCGGCTGAATACGATTGGTCTTTGCCATCGTTTTCTGCTGTCTGAGGTTAAGCGGAAACAGCACAAGTCTTGTCAGAATAGTGAATACAATAAGCGCAAGGAAATACTTGTCGTTGAAAGCGTAGAGCAAGCCTTCCATACACTTGCCGAAAAACCAGTAAAGCGGCTTAAAAATTGCCCAGCCGTTACTAACGCTCTGGGAAGCCATTGTTACAAAACTAAAATCCACTTTACTTTTTCCTCATTACTTTTCTTTTTTCGGGGGAACGGGGTCGTACCCGCCTTTAAAAAACGGATTGCACCTCAAAATACGCAAAAACGCAAGCCAGCCGCCCTTAAAAACGCCGTGAATTTCCACTGCCTCAAGCGCGTACTGCGAGCAGGTGGGCGTATACCGGCAAGCGCCGTGCGAAAAGCGCGGCGAAAGCGTCAGCTGATAAGTTCTGATTAAAAACATCACTGCCCTTTTGAGCAGATTAGCGATTGTTTTCATTTAATACACCCAGCTTTTTGAAGTGCTCCTCCATTTCCGCAAGCACACGCTGCATTTTGACGTGGCTCGTTTTGCTCCTTGCGACAAAAACAATGTCAAAGCTGCCGCCGATTTGCCCTTCGAGTTCGGCAAGCGCGGCGCGAATAACTCTGCGAGAACGGTTGCGCTCAACAGCGTTTCCGATTTTTTTCGAGGTGGTGATGCCGTATCTGACACCGCCTGCCCGCGATTTCATAACATATGTCACAAGGCAGGGCGAAGCAACGCTTTTGCCCCTGTAATAAAGCCTGCGGAAATCCTTGTTTTCCTTAAGGGTCTGACTTTTCACAATAAGCCCCCGTGTTGATTAGTAAGAAAGTCTTTTTCTGCCTTTAGCTCTGCGGCGGGCAAGTACCTTTCTTCCGTTTCTTGTTGACATTCTCTTTCTGAAGCCGTGCTCCTTCTTTGCGTGTCTCTTCTTAGGCTGGAAGGTTCTTTTCATCTTTTTCACTCCTTATCAAAGATTAAACTTGTCTTAATCTATGTGTTCTCTATGCGGTATAGCATAGGCAATAGCTTTTTAGCCAAATATATGCTTTAGCACATATTGACAGCGTTGATATTATATTAAAATTAAAGCAATTTGTCAACTAAAACTTGTATTTATTAATTATTTATATTATAATACTCAATATATTGTTGTGCTATAAAAATGCAACACATCATAATCAGTTTCCAGTTTCCAGTATCCAGTTTCCAGAGTGGGTTACTCGCTACGCTCGGACAATAATAAAGGAGAATATTATGCTTGGAATTATTGGCGCAATGGACGTTGAAGTTGCAGCGGTAAAAAGCAAGATTGAATCAAAAAACACTGTCACGGTTGCAGGCATTGAATTTGTCAGCGGCACAATCTGCGGTAAGGAGGTCTGCGCTGCGCAGTGCTCACCCGGAAAGGTTAACGCCGCGCTTTGCACCCAAATTATGATTGACCGCTTCTCGCCCGAAAAAATAATTAACATCGGCGTGGCGTGCTCGCTGTCCGACGAGGTTGTAATCAAGGACATCGTTGTGGCTGATGAGGTTTGTCAGTACGATTTTGACACCTCGCCTGTTGACGGCGTAAAAGGCTTAATACTCGACGGTACCGTAAAGATTGCAACGGACAAAACACTTTCAAAAAAGGTTGCAGACGCTGCAAAATTGCTTGGTAACAGCGTTCACTGCGGCTGCATAGCAACGGGCGACACCTTTATCGCGTCGCAGGCGCTCAAGGATTCCGTCAGGTCTGAATTCGGCGCAATCTGCGGCGAAATGGAGGGCGGCTCAATCGGTCACGTTTGCTATGTGAACAAGGTTCCGTTTGCGGTTTTGCGCTCAATCAGCGACGGCGGAAATGCCGACTCGCAGATTGACTATCCCACATTTAAAAACATCGCTGCCGACATCTCGTCTGCAGTTATTCTGAAGGTCCTTTCGGACTAAAATAAAAAGGCGACTTTCGTCGCCAAAGTTGCAAGCTTAATTAATTATGAAATCATCCAGGATATATGCCTCCGCCTGCTCAATCAGTTTTTCAACTGCGGAGTAGTCGTTGCCGTCAAGACCTGTACGCGACCTGTCCTCAATCAGCGCAACCTTTGCGTCCTCGACTGCGATTGCAGCAGACGCGAGTTCGCGTGCAATATTGTAGTCGATTTTGAACAGCTCAGTCGGCAGCGCCCCTGCTTTCGCGAGGGTGAGTGCGCCGCGGTAGAGTGCAAGCATATAGTAATCGTAAATGTATTTTTGCGAATTGCTGCCGGATGAGGCTACAACAGCGGTGTCAAGCAGCTGCTTTGACGCGAGTGCAAGCGTTTCCAGCGAGCCCGTGTCGCCGTTTGTGAAATAATCAACACCTGCTCCGTTTCGGCTGTCGCTTACACCAAGCAGGTAGTCTGTTGTAACGTTATAGTAATCGCTGCACTTGATTACAAAATCAAGTCCGCACTCTCTGATTCCTTTTTCGTAATGTGAAAGAAGTGCCTGTGAAATTCCCAAATCAGTCGCCGCTTTTTTCTGACTGATTCCGCGCTCCTTTCGCAGCTGGGACAGCACCTCTGAAAACTTGCTTATTTTTTCCTTATTCTTTGGCATATGTCATCTCATCGTTTCTTTTTATACTAATTGTAATTCCTTTTCATTATAGACCTAATTATACTAATTGTAAATAATCAATTCGCTTTTGTAATTTTTTGTAATATTCACGCGGATTGTCGTGAAAAAAACGGAGGAAACATTGTGAAATCATACACGCTGTATTTATTTCGTCACGGACTGACGAAGGGAAATATCAACGCACAGTATATTGGGCACACGGATTATCCGCTAACAACAGATGGTATATCCGACCTCAAAAACATCAAAAAAAAGCACCACTATCCGGCTGTGGACGCGGTGTTTGTTTCGCCGCTTAAAAGGGCGCAGCAGAGTGCCGAGATTATGTTTCCAAAAAATAACAAAATTGTAATAGATTCGTTCATCGAATATAATTTCGGCGAGTTTGAGGAGCTCACTGCCGAGGACCTCAAGGACAACGAGGATTTCAAAAACTGGCTGCGCGGCGACATAACCGCACGCCCTCCTCACGGCGAAAGCAATGCGGAGTTTGTGCACCGAATCTGCGAGTCGTTTGAAAAGGTGATTGACGGCTGCATCAAAACAGGAAATCAAAACATCGCAATCGTCGCTCACGCAGGCGTGCTGATGACAATTCTGTCGTGCTACGGACTGCCCGAGGCGCCTATGGCACACTGGCAGATGGACGCAGGCTACGGCTTTAAGTGCCGCATAACGCCGTCGCTCTGGATGCGAGGTCGTAAGATGGAAGTAGTAGATACAGCACCGCAAAGTTTGGAAGAACTGAAAGAGAATTATGAATTATAAATTATAAATTATGAATTTAGGGAGGGCTTCGCCCTCACCCATTATATTTACTGTTTGAGCCGTAGGCGAGTAACATCAATTCATCATTCATCATTCATAATTCATAATTAAAAAAGGAAGACTTAAGAGTCTTCCTTTTTTGTTGTCGTTTCAATCACGGTGACCTCGCCGTAATTTGTGTTTTCAATTGTGTTGTACATCGCGATATAGCCCTCGCTGAAATATCCGGTATCGGGGCAGTTTGCAGTGTCGGGACGGATGTGAGCAAGCGTTATGCTCGACTTGCCGTAAATGATTGACTGCAATCTGTAAGCGTCGGCAGGATAATCGGGGCGCCAAATCCACTGGCCTCCGTAGTAAAGTCCGCCCTTCAGATTGTTTTCGGGCAGGTTCTGCATATAAAATTCATAATCAAGCCAGCCCTGCGTAAAGGCGTATTTTGCAATCTTGACAATCTCGCTCTTGCCAAAGCTTGTTTTAACATACGGAACGAGCTTGTTTATTATCTTGAGCAGCTTGATTGTTGACGCGTCCTTTGTCTGATTAAATATTTCAATCAGGCAGGTTTTCTGTCTGTCGGCACGCATATTGTCCGAATCGAGCTTTCTGATTCGGCAGTACGCAAGCGCCTGCTTGCCGTTGAGTTTTACCTTGCCGCTTGTGCCCTCAAAGGTTTTTTCAATCGTAACGTTGCCGTATCGCGACTGATGGTTGTTGATTTCGTTAATCTCGGCGTCGGTAAGCTTGAGCTCAACACCGCCGAGCTCGTCAACAATTCCCTCAAACGAGCTGAAATTAACAATCGCATAATTGTCAATCTCGATTTTGTACAGATTTTCAAGGCAGTTGATGTACGAATTTATGTCGCCCATCGCCATTGCGGCGTTGATTTTGTTAAAATCGCCCGTCTCGGCATTGCCCTTTTCCGTTTCGTAGTACGCCCACGCGTCACGCAGAACAGAGGTCAGCGTAATCTGCTTTGTGTCGATGTTGATGCTCGCGATTATTGCTGAATCGGCGCGCGTTCCCTCGTCGAGAATTTTTTTGCCTCGCGTGTCCTCGCCGATAAGCAGCACGTTCAGAACATGCGACGAGCTGCACGGCGTACCGTTGTGGTACCACTCGCGAATCATATCGTTGAGTGAAGCGAGCTCGGTTGCCTCGGTTTCGTAAATCGGGTCAAAGCTCTCCTCAAGCTTGTCCATACCCGACCACGGCTTTTCCGTTGTGGCAACAGGGTCGGCGTTGTTGTCAACAATGTTGTTGAGCATATTGTTTGCAATCACATATGCCGCAATTCCTGCGCCCACTATCAGCACAAGCAGAATTGACAGAATAATTATTGCTGTCTTTTTGCCCTTGCCGCCCTTTTTCTTTTTTCTGACGGGCTCTTCGTCCGCCTCCTCGGGCTCGGGAAGCTCCTCATCCGAAATATCCATAATATTTATTGCGCCCATCGCCTCGTCCTCGTCCGCTGCAGTCTTTTCAGAGACCTCGGGAATTTCGGGTGCTTCAATGATTTCGGGCTCTGTGGGCTCGGGGATTTCGGGTGCCCCCTCTTCTGCCTTGGGAGCCTCCTGCGGCTCGGCAGGTTTTTCTGTATTTTCTTCTCTGTGTTGTTTTATTTCAGAGAGAATTTCATCAATTTCGTTTTCTCTGTTCAATATGCTTCTCCTCTGCTTGAACGAGATACTAGTTCTCGTCTGTCGCGGTTGTTTCTTCGGTTGGTGCGGTTTCGGCAGTTACCTCTGCGGCTTCTTCGCCCTCGGGTAATTCCTCTTCCTCGTACTTGTCAACGATTGAAAGCGTTGCAACGCGCTCGCCGTCGTTAACGCGCATAACCTTTACGCCCTTGCCCGGACGCTTAACCTCCGAAATCTGGTCGGCGTGCGTGCGTATAACAATACCGTCGGTTGTAATCATAATTACGTCGTTTTCATCGTCGACGGGTGCAATCATTGCAACCTTACCAAACTGCGAGGTGCGGTAGTTAATCAGACCCTTACCTGCTCTTGACTGAACACGGTAGTCCGAAAAGTCGCTCTTTCGTCCGTAACCCGTTTCGCTTACGGTAAGAAGCTGCTTGCCGGGAACAGATACCGCAAAGCCAACAACATAGTCGCCCTCTTTGAGCTGAATTGCCTTAACGCCTCGCGCGGTTCTGCCAATCAGGCGGGCGTCGTTCTCCTTAAAGCAGATTGCCATACCGTCGTGAGTTGCAACGATGAGGTCGCGCTCGCCGTCAGTGATGTCAACCCAGCAGAGCTCGTCGCCCTCGTCAAGATTGATTGCAATAATACCGCTCTTGCGGATGTGGTCATACTGATTGATAGCCGTTCTCTTGATAATACCGTTTCGCGTTACCATACAAAGATATGCTCTGTCGTCCTCTTTCGGAATTTTAACCATTGCGGAAACGGTTTCCTCCTGCTCAAGCGGCAGCAGGTTCACAACGTTCATACCCTTGCTCGTTCTCGACGCCTCGGGAATCTGGTATCCCTTCATCTTGAACACCTTGCCCTTGTTGGTAAAAATCAAAACAAAGTCGTGAGTCGAGCAGGTGAACATAGTTTTTGCATAGTCCTCTTCGCGGCGTGACATACCCATAATGCCCTTGCCGCCGCGGTTTTGCGCCTTATAAGTGTCAACCGTCTGGCGTTTCATATATCCGCGTTCGGTGAGAGTGAGAATGCAGTCCTCAACAGGAATGAGGTCCTCGTCGTCAACATCGCCGGTGAATGCCGAAATTTCGGTGCGGCGCTCGTCGCCGTATTTTTCGGCAATTTCGCGTGATTCCTCCTTGATGATGTCAAGGATTCTTGACTCGTGAGCAAGAATATCAAGATAATCCTTGATTCTTGCGTGCAAATCTTCAAGTTCGTTGAGGATTTTTTCAATTTCAAGTCCTGCGAGCTGACCGAGACGGTAAGCAACAATAGCGCTTGCCTGCGGGTCGTCAAAGCCGAACTTGTCCATAATAGCCTGCTTTGCCTCTGCCTGTCCGCCCTTGCAGGCACGGATTGTTGCGATAACGTCGTCAACAATGTCGATAGCCTTTGCAAGACCTTCGAGGATATGCGCTCTCTCCTGCGCTTTTTTGAGGTCAAATTCAGTTCTTCTTTTTATTATGTCCTTCTGGAAAGCTATGTATTTTTCAAGGATGGTCTTAAGGTTCATAACCTTCGGCACGCCGTCGTCAAGAGCGAGCAGGATTGTGCCGAATGTAACCTGCATATCGGTGAGCTTGTAAAGATTGTTGAGCACAACCTGCGCGTTTGCGTCACGTTTAACGGTGACCTCGATGTGCATACCGCGGCGGTCAGAGTAGTCCTGAACGTCGGCAACGCCTTCAAGGCGCTTTTCTTTTACAAGGTCTGCAATACGGGTGATGAGCCTTGCCTTGTTAACTCCGTAGGGAATTTCGGTAACAACAATCTTAAAGCGGTCGCCCTTTGCCTCAACAATTTCAGCGCGTGCGCGAACATAAATTTTGCCGCGTCCCGTAGCATAAGCCTCGCGTATGCCCTTTGCGCCCATAATAATGCCTGCCGTCGGAAAGTCGGGACCCTTGATGTGCTCCATAATATCCTCAAGCTCAGCCTCGGGATTGTCAATAAGGCAGCACATACCCTCAACAACCTCGCGCATATTGTGCGGCGGAATGTTGGTTGCCATACCAACGGCAATACCCGACGAGCCGTTAACAAGCAGATTCGGAAATCTTGCAGGCAAAACAGTCGGCTCGTTTTCAGTGTCGTCAAAGTTCGGCGTCCAGTCAACAGTGTCCTTTTTGATGTCGTCAAGCATTTTGAGCGCAGTTTTGCTCAGTCTGCTCTCTGTATAACGGTAAGCAGCGGGCGGGTCGCCGTCAATTGAGCCAAAGTTACCGTGACCGTCAACGAGAATGTGCCTCATTGAGAAGGTCTGTGCAAGCCTTACCATAGCGTCGTAAACAGATGCGTCGCCGTGCGGATGATAGTGACCGAGCACATCACCGACAGTTGTGGCGCACTTTCTGTACGGGCTTGTCGGATAAAGGCTGTTTTTGTACATTGCGTAAAGTATTCTTCTGTGAACGGGCTTTAGTCCGTCACGAACATCGGGCAGCGCACGCGAAACAATAACGCTCATTGAATAGTCAAGGAACGCCTTGCGTATTTCGCTGCTGATTTCTACATCTACGATTTTTTGGTTATCATAGCGTATTTCCTGGTCCATATAAATCACCTAACCTTGTTGCCTCCCTTGCTAAAGGGAGGGGGACCGCTTGCGGTGGAGGGATGGTCATTTAAAATTTGTAACGAGTTTAAATAAACATCACTCTTCAACAAGTCTTTCTTTTACAATATTATCTATAATTTGACAACATTTTTCAAAATCTTTATCAATTAAACTGTTTGATAAATGAATTACTTTAATACCATATTTTTCAATACTGTTTGTTCGAATGATATCTTTACTTTGCTTTATAAAATCATGATATTCACCGTCAATTTCTACTGCAACTTTTGCTTTAGCGCAATAAAAGTCAACTATATAACTGTCAATCACTTTTTGTCGCAAAAAATTAACAGGATATTTTCTCAAATAATCATACCACAATCTTTTTTCCTGCAATGTCATATTTTTTCGCTGCTTTTTTGCATTAAATGTTAATTTAGTGTTGTGTTTAATCATATATTTATAGTTTGAAACGAAAATCCCTCCGTCTGCTACGCAGCCACCTCCCTTTAACAAGGGAGGCAAAAATGTTAATTTCGTGTTGTGTTTAATCATATATTTATAGTTTGAAATGAAAATCCCTCCGTCTGCTGCGCAGCCACCTCCCTTTAACAAGGGAGGCAAATAG
>CAMPBI010000035.1 GCA_946637545.1 uncultured Clostridia bacterium
ATTAATTTTAATCGGGTTCCTTTTCATCGTTGTTCAATTTTCAAGGTCCTTGTGCGCTCGTCTTTCGACTTGCGACTTGTACATAATAGCAAATTGAAATGCTTTTGTCAACAACTTTTTTCGAAAAATTTTGCAAATGTTTTCAGTTTTTGCAAATTAAACAGAATTATCAATGTATTAGTGAAAATTTTATTAAAAAATTATACAAACTGTCTAATTTTGGGCATAATACTGTTTTACATATATTTATTACATTATATTATATGAATCACAAAATGTTGATTTTGGCACTTTTCATTAGGTACTTGAATTTAAAACACTAATTTGTTATAATTACATCATTATGTTGAAAGGGGTTGATTGAATGCCTATCAGAATAGATAACGAGCTTCCTGCTAAACAGAGTCTTGAAATGGAAAACATATTTGTCATGAGCAATCTTCGTGCTGATACGCAGGATATCAGACCGCTGAAAATAATAATACTCAATCTTATGCCGACAAAGCTTGAAACGGAAACGCAGCTACTGCGACTTTTAAGTAATTCCCCGCTTCAGCTTGATGTTGAGTTTTTGCAGGTTGCAACCCACAAGTCAAAGAATGTTTCAAAAAACCATATGGACAAGTTTTATCAGACATTCGACGAGGTTGAAAACAACCGATACGACGGAATGATTATTACGGGCGCTCCCGTTGAACATCTTGAATATGAAGAGGTTGATTACTGGGACGAGCTTTGCAAGATTATGGAATGGAGCAAAACTAATGTTTACTCCACCTGGCATATTTGCTGGGGTGCGCAGGCTGCGCTTTACTATCACTACGGCATTAAGAAATACAAGCTTGACAAAAAGATGTTTGGAATATTCCCCCACGTTTGCCTTGACGACACGCATCCGCTGATGAGAGGAATTGACGATGTGTTTTATGCTCCTCACTCGAGGCACACGGAAATAAGGCGCCAGGACATTGCACAGGTTAAGGATTTGCAGATACTCTCTTACAGCGAAGAAGCAGGCGTGCATATTCTTGCAGATATGGACTGCAGGCAATTCTTTGTAACGGGTCACAGCGAATATGACCGCGACACGCTTGCAAAAGAGTATTACAGAGATGTGGAAAAGGGTGTTAAAATCGATAAGCCGAAAAACTATTTTCCGAATGACGACGAAAACCTTGTGCCTAAAATGATTTGGCGTACAACAGCCAACTTGCTGATTAACAACTGGCTGAACTACTTTGTTTACCAGAAAACGCCGTATGATTTGAATAACCTATAAAAAACATCCGCATTGCCCTTTGGGACAATGCGGATGTTTTTATTCGTATAAGCTTGCGATAGATTGCGCTCTTGTTTTAACCTTTGCGGCAAGCGATTCAGGTGAAACAACCTTTATTTTGTCGCCGAAATTCATTATCCATGACACAAGTCCTTCGGAAACTGCGGCGTTTATGGTCGTTTCAAAATGGTCGGTATCTACGGCAACAAGAGGGATTTTTGAACCGAATCTGTCCATAATTTCCTCTCTTAAATCAAGATGACAAAGAAGTTTTACCTCACCTGACTCACCGCTGAACATATTAAACATTTTGGACGTGTAATCAGACACATCAATTCCGTGCTCGTACTCACTAACCTCGCTTATATCTCGTGCAGGCAAATCAAGCTGCTCAATTTTGCGAATTCTGTCAAGGCGAAGATTCATAAGATTGTCGTACTTTTCATTATTACAAACCAGATAATAATGATCGTCCTTCCAGATAAGAGCATAGGGCGAAACCTTGAAAGTCTTTTCTGTAAACGATTTTTTGTTCTTTTTATCTATATTACGACGTTTATAGAGAAATTTAACCTTGTTACAGTTGATAATTGCATCGTGCAAAGCATCAATAATATAATAGATTTCCTCGTTATCGCACTTTGTATTTGAATCTACATAGACTTGCGATACAAGCTCGTTCGCCTCGTTTTTTGAAACTAATCCTTCAAGCTTATTGACAAGGTCGCGTGTTTTTGCAGGTGTGATAAAGCCGGCAGAGGTTACGGCGTCAATTAAAAGACGAACCTGAGCAAGTTCAAATGTTCGGCTTGCAACAAAAAATCCGCGTTTTGTTGTGGTCGAAGGAATAATATCAAAGCCGACTGAATTAAGAGTTTTAATATCAGCGTAAATTGACTTGCGCTCGCACTGTATGCCGTCTTTTGCCAGTAAACGGATAATATCTGTTGTAGAAAGCGGATTGTTTTCGTCAGAATACATATCAAGATACTTGTAAACAAGAAGGGTTTTCATTTTTGAGCTTGCCATATAATTCACCTCAAGCTCATTATACACTTATTCTTTGAGATTTTCAACTATGGTACGAAAAACAGGACAGCAGTCCTCCGCTCCGCTTTTGCCGTTTTCACACATAACTACGATACAGTATTCAGGATTGTCATAAGGATACACGCCTGCAAACCAGGTGTTGTATTGCTCTTTGCCGTCAATGTACTGTCCCGTCTGCGCAGTTCCTGTTTTTCCTGCTGATTTATGTGACGACGTTTCGGCGTTGAAGGCGGTGCCGCTTGTGACGACGGTGCGAAGATAATTCAAAAGAGTATTTGATGTCCGGGCGCTGACAGCATCCGACGGTACAGCTTTTGAGAGCTCCGTAATACTACCGTTTCGCTCTTTTTTTGAATTGATAATACGTGGCGGATTATATTTGCCGCCGTTTGCAACGGCACAAAGTGCTGCAGCTAGCTGTAACGGTGATGACGACAGTTTACCCTGTCCGAATCCGAAAAGTGCAAGTTCGCCCTTTGAATTAAGCTGTGAACAAGACGGCAATCCTGCGGCAGAAATCTCCCATAAGTCTGACAGTTTAATCTTGCTGTTAAAGCCAAACGACTCTGCTGTGTTGAGCAGTTTTTGACTGCCGAGATTTAGCGCAAGATTTGCAAAGTAGCAGTTACAGGAATTTGCAAGAGCGCTTTGTAAATCCTCAAAGCCGTGCGCTCTGCTTTTCTGGCAGGAAAAGGTTGTGTCACCTACAATTGTTTTGCCGGTGCAGTTGTATTGAAGGTTAATACCATTTTCAAGCGCACAGGCGGCAACAATTATTTTAAAAACAGAACCGACGCTGTACTGCTCAACAGCCTTGTTGATATAAGAATCATCAGGTTTATTCACACAGGCAAGAACAGACGAATCGTTGCAGTCCATAACAATAACGCAGCCTGATTTTATGCTTTTTGCTGCTTCATATGCAAGCTGCTGAATATCATTATCAAAAGTCAAAACATATCCCTCGCGCGAGTTATAATCGCCGTAATCAGTTGTCCCCTCGTCACCCGAAAGAAGTCTTCCTCGTGCGTCAATATGATAACTTATTTTTAGTTTGCGCTCGCCGGTTTTAATATGCGATAAAAGTCCTGACGATTCGCGGCTTATAAACTGATTCAGAGTTGTTTTTGTCCTGCTGATTTTAAAGGTTTTAAGCTTTGTTTCTGTTGTATTAACGGGGTAAACAACGGGGTAGCCCTCGGATAAGTCGGACGTAATTTTGCCGATTTCTTTTTCATCAAAAGCATAGCGAAGCTGCGACAAATCAGAGGTTTCCGGTCTGATGACGGCAACAGTATAAAAATCATTATTATTCAGCCTTGAACCGTCACTATAATACAGCTGTGTTTCGTTTGTGTCGACAATAACAGAATATGAATTATATCCGCTTGAAACAAGATAATCTCTGCTGAAAATAATATAGCCGATTCTGCCGAGAACTGCCGCAAACATAAAAATCACGGCGACAGATAAAATTACACACTTTTTTAACATAAAAACTCCCCTTTGTATTATTTTGATACAAAGGGGTGTTAATATAATTATTTTCTCTGAACACGGAAAATCGCATCGGGCGAAATCTCGTCATCGCATTTGAAAGAATAAATATCCGTCGCCTTGTTTGCAACATCTGTAAATTCGCCGTCATTTTCATTATACAACTCTTTGACAACGATTTGATACGGCTTTTTGCCCGGTTCAACAACCTCGAGTACATCGTCCTGATAAAACCGGTTGCGCTGTTTTACAACAAGTCTGCCATTGTCGTACCTGTCAAACAGCGCACATACATCCCAGTTACGAATGTATCCGCCTGAATTAAGCACCTGTCCGTTTTTGAGCGGTCCGAAATTAAAGCCGTCTGTATACTCGCGGTGACTCATTTTTTCCATTTCGTCAAGAATCCACTGCGACGGTCTGAAATCGGCTTTTCTGCCGCCTTTTATGTACTCGTCAATTGCGTTGCGGTATGCGTAAGTAACAATTGCAGTGTAGTATTCGCTCTTTGCCCTGCCCTCAATTTTGAATGAATCTATCCCTGCTCTGTCGAGTTCGGGAATATGGTCAATCATACAAAGGTCTTTTGAATTAAAAATATAAGTGCCGCTGTCGTCCTGATTAACAGGAAAATACTGACCCGGACGAGTTTCTTCAACAAGCGAATATTTCCATCTGCAGGGCTGTGCACAGTCGCCGCGGTTTGCGTCCCTGCCGACCATATAGTCGGACAGGATGCACCTTCCGCTGAAAGACATACACATTGCACCGTGAACGAAAACCTCTATTTCGAGTTCAGGATTTGTTTTGTCGCGTATTTCGCGTATTTCGTCAAGCGAAAGCTCGCGGGCGGTAACAATTCGCTTCGCGCCGAGATTATAAAGCTCATTTGCCGCCTCGTAGTTTACGATTCCAACCTGCGTTGACATATGAATATCAACGTCGGGCGCATATTTTTTAGCAAGCGCCATAACGCCCATATCTGCAATAATCAAAGCATCTACGCCGATTGATGAAACATATTTGAGATAGTCGGGAAGCTGCGGAAGTTCATTATTTCGCGGCAAAGTATTACAAGTCAAATAAATCCTCTTGCCAAGAGAGTGAGCAATCTCTACTGCAGTTTTGAGTTCATCTGCTTTAAAATTTGACGGGTTGGAGCGCATACCGAACATCTCGCCTGCAAGATAAACGGCATCAGCGCCGAATTTAACTGCAAGCTTAAAACGCTCCATATCGCCGGCGGGAGATAAAAGTTCTAATTTCTGCTTACACATATCAGGTCTCCAGATAAGGCGCGTACTGCGCAACAAGTGATTTGAACTCCGAATATGTTTCGGCAGTGTAAAGCACGCCCTTGGTGTCGTGGAAGAAGAACTTTGCCTTCGTCTTTGACGGATAAAGCGCTGCGACAATTGCCTTTTTACCGGGGTTGCAGATAGGTCCTGCAGGAAGTCCTACAACAGTTGATTCGTTATTAGTGCTGTAATACTGCATATAATATTCAGCTGTGTGTGCCGAGGTTGAGGAAAGCGCAGGCTTTACCTTGTTTGTAATATAGTCGGCTGTTGACTGGCAGCCAAGCGTCGGGAAATTAACAGTATCTTCAAGACGGTTGTGAATGATTGCTGAAATTGTTTTCATCTGATCCTCGTTTGCAGCCTCTTTCTGTATAATAGACGCAATCGTGATTACCTCGTAATCAGAAAGCCCGAGGTCCTTTGCGCGCTTGCGGTACTTTTCTATATACTTTTTGTCGCCGTTTTCGAGGAATTTCTTGATTGTTGATGACGCACTCTCATCCACATAAAACTCATAGGTATCGGGGAAAAGATAACCTTCAAGTCTGTAAGGAACGGAATCCTGTGCCTTGAGGTCGGCAACCATTGAATAGGTAAAGTCAGTTGTCTGAATTACAGAAAGCAGCGCCTGCTTGTCGCAAACGTCGTTTTCAGACAGCTTTTCAACTATCTCGGGAACAGTGAAGCCCTCCGGGAAAGTCAGGGTTACGGTTTCGCTCGAGGTATTGTCACCGCGAAGGGTAATGAACATACCCTCAAGCCCCATTTTGCCGTTGAGGTAGTAAACTCCGGCGTCAAAAGGACCTTCAAGCGCTGATGAGCTGAACACCTTATTACGAAGCTTCATAAAGAATTTGCAGAAATTTTTGCACTTTATAAGTCCGTTATCTGCAAAAGCGTCGATTGCCTCGTCGGTGTCCTTTACCTGCTGTGTAAAAGACACGGTTACAGAAGATTTCGTCTTGGTGATTGCGAGAATATCGTTCATACAAAGAATTGCGTAAATTGACGCAATCATTGAAAGCACAATAACAATAATGAAAAAAAGATAAGTAGAGCCGACTCCGCTTTTTGCTTTCTTTTTTTTCTTTCGAGTCGCAGCTGATGACGAGCTATGCTCGCTGCGATGAGTGCTGTCATTGTGATTAGAAAAATAAATGTCGTTTGTATTTGACTTTGTATCCTGTTTAAAGTCCATTGTTACCTCCCCTGGTGAACACCTCTGAATCTGTTACCACAATATCCACCGGAATATCATATTTATCAGTCGGAATTGAATCAGACATCATTTCGCCGTAGCAAAGACCGATGCTCACTCCGCTGTAATTTGCAAGAAATCTGTCATAATAACCGCCGCCATAGCCTATACGATTGCCGTCGCGGTCAAAAGACAACCCCGGAACAATTATAATAGATTTTTCAAAATCTTCAAGCTTTTTATTAATTTCAATATCAGGCTCTCTTACTCCGAACGTGCCTGTTTTCAACTCATCAAGCGAATTAATAAGATAAAATTCCATTTCGCCGAATTTGTTTTTACAACAAGGAACTGCAACGGTTTTACCGGATGAAAGCGCTGAATTAATAATACTTTCTGTGTCTATTTCATCAAAAAGCGAAACGAAAATCAAAATTTTATCAGCATTTTTATATTCATCAAGGCTGAAAAGCTTTTGTGCAATACAAAAATCGAGCTTACTTTTATTTGAAATACTGTTTCGTTTTGCTTTAAGCTTCTTACGCGTTTCTGCTTTTACGGACATTGAATTTGTTTTCTGATTGACTCGGCAGTTTCTTCACCCTTAAGCTTTGCAACTATTGCAAGACCGAAATCAATACATACGCCTGCGCCTTTTGCAGTGATAAAGTTACCGTCAGTTACAACATAATTTTCGGAAAGTGTTGCGCCGTCAAGCGCATCCTCAAAGCCCGGGAAGCAGGTAGCCTCTTTGTCGTTTAAAAGTCCCTTGTGACCGAGAATAGAAGGTGCTGCGCAGATTGCGCAAACCGGCACATCAATATTAACAGCATTGTCAATCGCCTGCTGAACACGAGCATCATTTTCAAGATTGAGTGTACCCGGCATTCCGCCCGGAAGAACGATAGCCTCTACATCGTAAAAATCAAATTCATCAATTGTAATATCGGCAATTACGGGAACACCGCAGGAGGAATTGACAGTTTTACCGGATACTCCCACAGTTTTTACTGAAATTCCTGCTCTTGTAAGCATATCGACAGGCGCGAGCGCCTCGATTATTTCAAATCCGTTTGCAAGAAATACATAAACCATTTTTACATCTCCTCACTTATTAAAGCAGTCGGCTCGGTTAGCTCATACCCTTCAAGAAGATACTCAATAATCTCTTCCGACTGATTGAATTCAATACTTTCAACAGGGATTTTGCGGCTGATTTTTCGCTTTGTGTAAAAATCAACAAGGCTATCCTCTGCCGGAATAAGACAAACCGCGATTTTGCTTTCGATACAATAATCAATCAAAGCTGTCATAAATCCTCTGCCGCGAAACTTTTTTGCAGTGCACGCAGCATAAATATACCTGCAAGCTCTGCCGTCTGCCATGCAGCTGACAAGATACATCATTGCGCCCGGCTCGTCGTTTTCATAATACATCAGGCAATCGGCATCGCGGACATTGTCCGAAAAAAACCTGATTTCCTCTGCATTATCACCAAAAGCCTCGTGCCACAGCAAAATTATATCGTCAATATTGTTACAGTGCTTAATCATTGTACACCGCCACATATTTTTCAAGCAGGATTTCGGGATAATAAGACTGCTTTGCACGACGCAAACCTTCAAGTCCGAGGTCCTCTTCCCTGTTGACATAAGTGTAAGCCTGCAGACAGTTTTTGGTGAATTCCTGATTGATAATCGTAAAAGCGCCCTGTATTTCTGCTGACGCTTTTTCAAAATGAGTTACAAAGCATCTTCCGTTTTGTTGAGCCTCGCCAATGCAATATGCTACCACTTCGCCGTTAATTCTGATTAATCCGCCCAGCCACTCAAGCTCGTTATAGGCAGAAAAAGCCTTGATTACCGCATTGAGTTCGTCAACATAATCCTCATCTGCTTCGCCCTTTTCTTCAATCCAGCGAAGATGCATTGCAACACACTCTTCCTTGTTGCAATCAGTAATTTTTTCAAACGTCCAGTCGGGATTATTCTTTTTGAAATTCGTGATGTGATTACGCTTGCCGTGCAGCTTTTTGCCTGACAGCGTTGTCATCTTTTCAACAAGATAAATGTAGTCGTTATCTCCCGGGTCATTTGAGAATTCAAACTTGCCGAAAAAAGCCTCCTGAAGCAGTAATTTATATCCTTCGGTCACACCGTAAATTCTCGGAGTTATGCCAAGACCTTTGGCGTCGTCAATAATTTCCTGCACCGCCTCGGAAAAGTTGCCCTCACCAAGCGGAACGGAATACATTACATCGGGCGCTTCGCCCCATCTGCAAATCAAAAAGTCCTTATAATGTGCAATCTGCGTGTTATAAGCATCTGTCCATATGTACATATTACCGAAGGTGTACTCGCAGTTCATACTATTGGCGTGCTTCAGGCAATCGTCAACCCACTTTTTGTCTGAAAGTTCAGTTGTTTTGAATTCAAGCATTGTTAAGCTCCTTATTCACCAAGTCGCAAATAATGTTGTGAATTGTATCAATCGGCAGCATCTGACCGTCCTTTGTGCAGTCAACAACCGCCCAGTTTTGTTTTTTTGCCGTGAAAAGCGCAGATTCTCTGCAGTTTTTAAGGAATTGCACATTGCTTTCGTGAACATCCTTTTTATTCTCGTCGCCGCTGTATCGCTGCGACATCAAGCGTTGCGAAATCTCAACGGGAACATCAAGATAAATAACAAGGTCGGGACGAGGAATTCCGATTTTGTTATATTCAAAATCCTCACTCCAGTCAAGATAACTGTTCCACTCGCTTTTATCAAGCTTTTCCATCTGATAAATTGAGTTTGATGTGGCGTATCTGTCGGCAAGGATTAAGGTGCCGTTTTCGTAATCCTCCTGCCACTTGAGCTTGAATGACGCGTAGCGGTCAACAGCGTAAAAGGCACCTGCAGCGTAGGCGTTTACATCATCGGCAGATGTGCCAAACTCGCCGCCGAGATACATATTCACAAGAGTGCTTGACGGTGAATCATAGTCGGGAAGTTTTATTTTTTTAAAATTCACGTTGCTATGAGCAAGATACTGCTCAAGAAGTGCTGTTTGCGTTGACTTCCCGCTGCCGTCAAGTCCTTCAATTATTATCAGTTTTGGCATTTTTTCTCTCTAACTTTCTTTTATTGCCCTTTTCATCGACGATGTAGGTGTTTTCAAGCTGACCTATAAGACTTGCCTTGTAAGAATTAATGTATTCAAGTCTTAAATTAGCCTGCTCCTGCTTTTCCTCATCGGTAAGTCCCTCGGGAGTTTTGGACTTGCGGGCAAGTTCGTTAATTCTGTCAATTTTTTCCTGTTTCATTAATCTAAAAAGTCCTTAAGTTTTTTACTTCTGCTCGGGTGACGAAGCTTGCGAAGCGCTTTAGCCTCAATCTGTCTGATTCTTTCGCGAGTTACATTGAACTCCTTGCCGACCTCCTCAAGAGTTTTGGGGTTGCCGTCTTCGAGTCCGAAACGAAGCGAAAGCACTTTTTCCTCGCGTGGAGTGAGAGTTTTGAGAACCTCTGCAAGCTGCTCTTTGAGAAGGCTCATTGAAGCAGCGTCTGCAGGCGCAAGTGCGTCATCATCGGGAATAAAGTCGCCGAGGTGTGAATCTTCCTCTTCACCGATGGGCGTCTCAAGCGAAACGGGGTCCTGCGCAACGCGAAGAATTTCACGCACTTTGTCGACAGGCATTTCAAGATATTCTGCAATCTCCTCGGGTGTCGGCTCGTGACCGCTGAGGTGAAGAAGCTGCGACTTTGCCTTTTTAACCTTATTGATAGTTTCAACCATATGAACGGGAATTCTTATAGTTCTCGCCTGGTCTGCAATTGCACGGGTGATAGCCTGTCTAATCCACCAGGTTGCGTAGGTGGAAAACTTGAAGCCCTTGGTATAATCAAACTTGTCAACCGCTTTGATAAGACCGAGATTGCCCTCCTGAATAAGGTCAAGGAACTGCATACCTCTGCCGACATATCTTTTTGCGATGCTGACTACAAGACGGAGATTTGCCTCGGCAAGTCTTTTCTTTGCAAACTCGTCATCATCTGCAATCTTGATAGCAAGCTCAATTTCCTCCTCGGCTGTAAGAAGCGGGATTCTGCCGATTTCCTTAAGATAAACCTTAACCGGATCGTCCATTGCGGCATTGTCGTTAACAGCAATAGTTTCGGCGGCGTCAGTTTCTTTGGGGAGGTCAACCTCAAGAGTGATTCCGTCAAGAGTTTCCGCCGAAAAGTCATCAATAATATTGATGTTTGCCGCATCAATTTGCTCGTTAAGCTTTTCAAGCTCCTCAACATCAAGGTCAAGCTCAACAATGAGATTGTCGATTTCCTGTGCTGTCAGATGCCCGGATGATTTGCCCTTTTCAATCAGCTTTTTGAAAGCGGCGTTTTTCTTCTCCTCGTGAGTTGTTGGTGTTGTGTTGTTTTTCTCCATATTTATATTCTCCTCGCTTATGTACTATTTATTGAACAGTTTTCTGAAATCGTCATCGCTGATGTCATTCATATCTGTTTTTTTCTTTTCCTCTGAAAAATATTCACTGTTGATTATCTCAAGACAATCCTTAAACTCTTTATCGGGATTTGAACTCTCTGCCGAGCGTGCAATTATTCCCGAAAGTCTGCCCATTTCGCTGTCGCTGATACTGTCGCTGAAATTAATAAGGTCAATATCCTGCTGTAGCTTTATTCTATCGCAGATTAAACGGAATATCTTTTGATGAAAGCCGGCAGTAAGGATTTCCGGGTCAAAATCATCGGTATACTTAATCAGCTTTTTATGGTGAAGAAGCAATCCGAGCATTCTGTCCTCCGCCTTTATTTTGCGGGTTGAGGTTTGCAGCTCGTAGCTTTCCTTATGATTTTTTCTCATACTTTCGCTGACTGCAGAGGTGGTTTCACGCCGTCTTTCACGGTAGTTTCTGCGCTTTGAGTAGTTTGAAAGCTGCAGCTTGATGCTGTTCTTGTCAACCGAAAGCTCCTCCGAAAGACGCGAAACGTAAATGTCCTGCTCAATCGGGGACACTCTGCTGAGTATTTTAACGCAGTCGTTAAGAAAATCAATTTTGCCCTGGGTAGTGTTAATATTATGCTGATTTCGGGCGTGAAGAATTGCAAACTCGGTTTCGTTTGAGGCGCCCTCAAGCATTGCGGCAAACTTTTCTTTGCCCTGTGTTTTGATTATTTCATCAGGGTCCTTGCCGCCTGAAAGTGACGGTATTCGCACCTGTATATCCGTTTGGTTGAACAGATTAATCGCCTTGTCAAGCGCCTTCTGCCCTGCCTCGTCGTTATCGTAAGCAAGTATAACCTCGCTTGTGTATCGCGAAATGAGCCTTACCTGTTCATTTGTAAGCGCCGTTCCGCAGCCTGCTACTGCATTTGTGAATCCTGCCTGGTGCATTGAAATTACGTCCATATACCCTTCGCAGAGAATAAGTGCGTCCTTGCCGCTGTCCTTGGCAAGATTGAGCGCAAAAAGCTCGTTGGTTTTTTTGTACACCATTGTGTCGCCCGTGTTGATGTACTTTGGCTTTGAGTCATCAAGCACACGTCCGCCAAAGGCAATTACATTTCCGCGGACGTCAATAATCGGCGTCATTACTCTGTTTCGGAAAATGTCATAATAACTCTTTTGTCCGCGTTTTACAAGTCCGGCAGCCTCCATATCGGAAACTCTGAAGCCTTTTTCCTTAAGATGCTTTAGCAGAGCGTCCCAGGAATCCGGCGCGTAGCCGAGACCGAATTTTGTTATTGTGCGATTTGAAAGTCCGCGCCTTAAATAATAATCAAGACCGACCTTGCCCTCGTCGCTCATCATATAAGAATGGAAAAATCTCGCAGCCTCGCGATTGATGGCAAGTATTGTTTTGCGCTGCTTTGCAAGCGAATCGTCAAAGCCCTCATCAGGCATCTGAAGTCCTGCCCTTGCAGCAAGCGATTTTATCGCGTCGACATAATCAAGATTTTCAATTTTCTTTATAAAGCCTATAGCATCGCCGCCTGCGCCGCAACCGAAGCAATAAAACGACTGCGTATCCGGATAAACGGTGAACGATGGTGTTTTTTCGTTATGAAACGGGCATAAGCCTACATAAGTTCTGCCGCGTCGTTTGAGTGTGACGTAAGTCGAGATTACGTCGTTAATATCTGTTCTTAATTTCAAATCATTGATAAAGCTGTCGCTAATCGGCATAATCTCAACTCCTTTCTTTTATTCTGTCCAGAATTTCGGAACAAACAGCTGATTAAACACTTTGACTGAATAATTGTCGCTCATTCCGGCTATGTAGTCGCAAACGGCGCGTTCGGTGCCGTCACGCTCTGCGATTGCTTTGTAATCCGACGGAAGCTTGTCCGGATTATTAACATAATAATCATAAAGCTTGTCAATCATTGCAACCGCCTTGACCTCTTCGCTCTTGCAAACAGGGTTGCGGTAAACTGCGGTAAACATAAATTCGTGCAAATCCATAAAGTACTGATAATAATCGTCGCTCATACGAATTTTGTCGCCCTCGCGGCTATTTTCAATAACATTTGCAACCATCGAGTTAATTCGCTCGCCCTTGCTCATACCGAGCTTTATGCGAAGGTCAAGCGGTATAGCCTCTTCAATCATAACGCCTGCTCGTATAGCATCGTCAATATCGTGATTGATATAGGCGATTCGGTCAGCGATACGGATTATCTGACCTTCAAGCGTGTAAGCCTCTTCGCCGCGAGTGTGGCAAAGGATGCCGTTTTTAACCTCGTCGGTGAGGTTGAGTCCCTTGCCGTCCTTTTCGATAAATTCAGCAACGCGTACGCTCTGCTCAAAATGCTTGAAGCCAAAAGGCGAAAGCCTGTCCAGTGCCCTTTCGCCTGCATGACCGAACGGCGTGTGACCGAGGTCGTGCCCGAGTGCAATAGCCTCGGTTAAATCTTCATTAAGCTGTAATGCGCGTGCAATAGTGCGTGCTATCTGCGAGACCTCAAGGGTATGTGTCAGACGAGTTCTGTAATGGTCGCCTGCCGGTGCAAGAAAAACCTGTGTTTTATGCTTTAAGCGTCTGAAGGACTGACAGTGAATAATTCTGTCTCTGTCGCGCTGAAAGCAGGTTCTGATGTCGCACTCGTCCTCTTCCCTGCTGCGCCCTTTTGACTCACAGGCAAGAGTTGCGCGTGGAGATAATATTTTCTTTTCATTTTCTTCGGTAATCAGTCTGATTTTGTCCACTTTAATCTCCATATTATGCATAAAATACATTATAATTGCTATTTTCAATATTATATACTCGGATTTCAAAAAAATTCCTTTAATTTATATTGATTATTTTAAATTTTTATTTTAATATATTATAGAGGTGTTCAGATGATATTTTTTATTATTGCAATAATAATTATTCTGCTATTTGTTTTTTTGTACTATCAGAACAACAAGGCGGACGTTACAAGGTATAAAATAACCGATGAAAAGATTAAAGGGACAGTAAAAATCGTCCATCTTTCAGACCTGCACTCAAAGCCGTTTTCAGCGGTGCTGAAAATCCTTGCGTCGGTTAAGCCCGATTTGATTATGATTACCGGAGACTATATTAACGATAAGGGCAGAAAAAAGAATAAAATGCTTGAATTCGGCAAAAAGCTTACTGAATTTGCGCCCGTTTATTACATCACGGGAAATCACGAACGACGACTCGAATATTTTGACAGTCTGATGGGTGAACTGAAGGAAACAGGCTTTAACGTTCTGCTTGATGAAACAGATGAAATAACAGTGAACGGTACTGTTATTGACATACTCGGACTTGACGAGAATCAGGCAAGCATGGAGGCGTACAAAGCAAGGAAGAAAGGCACCTTTGAGTACAAAGATGTAAAACCGCTTTTTGATGAATTCTGTTCAAAAGACGGATATAAAATTGTGCTATCGCACTTTCCTGAAAACTTTGAGATGGTCGGTGAAATGAATTACAGCCGATATGACTTTGACCTTCAGCTTTCAGGTCACGCTCACGGCGGTCAGTTTATACTGCCGTTTATCGGTCCCGTACTTTCACCCGGTCAGGGCTTCTTTCCAAAATATGCACAAGGAAGCGTCGGCGAAAAGCCAAAGCTCATTGTCAGCCGAGGAATCGGCAACGCCGAGTTCCCTTTTCGACTGTTTAATCATCCGGAAATTATTGTAATAAGGCTTTCAAAGCCGCTTGATGAGGAATAATTATGTTTGTTAGCGAGATTAAAAAAGCTCCGCCGGCGCAGTTCAGAACAGGACTGCAGGAAAAGGTTTACAGAGCTCTTGACGAGCTTGAAATTCCCTTTGAACGCGTTGACACGGGCGACGCTGTAACGATGGAGGACTGCATTGAAATTGACAGGGCGCTTGACTGCAAGGTTGTTAAAACTCTGTTTCTTTGCAACAGACAAAAGACAAGCTTTTACCTTTTTGTAACGCCCGGGGACAAGCCGTTTGTAACAAAAAATTTTGGCAAAGCACTGGGAGTATCGCGTGTATCGTTTGCGCCGAGCGAGCTGCTTTTGGAAATGATGGAAACAGAGGTTGGCGCGACTACCGTTTTCAGCCTGCTGCTTGAAAGCGCAAAGGATGTCAGAATTGTTATTGATTCCGAGGTGCTTTGCGAAGAGGAATACGGCTGCACGGACGGCACATATAATTGTTATATGAAAGTAAAGACTAAAGATATTACGGAAAAGCTAATTCCCTTCACAAATCATAAAGCGGAAATTATTGACATATAAAAAAACCGGGGCAC
>CAMPBI010000036.1 GCA_946637545.1 uncultured Clostridia bacterium
CTACAAGCAGTTTATCAAAGCCGACAAAAATCAGAAAATAAAAAATATGTGAGGCAAAGCCTCACATATTACAGCGTGTCGAAATAACTATGGAAATAAATTCGACACGCTGTGAGACATTTGAAAAAGATGCAGAATTTTGTATTTTGCGAGTGGGAGCTGTACGATGGTACCGCCCCCGAGCAAAAGACGAAAAGCACCAAAAATCCCGAAAGCTCGATGCTTTCGGGATTTTTCATACCTCATCCACCGCAAGCGGACCCTTCCCCTCCAAAGGGAAGGCTTTAATAGGTTTAATATTTTGGTGTGTTTATGCGCTTTTTCATTTGCCTCACACATTTTTATTTTGCAATCATTCTGTTCAGTTTGCTCTTTTTTATTGCAGTGAGCAGAGGTTTCGACGCGTAAAGCGTTGGTATTGACACAGCAATATCTATTGCAGTAATCAAAACAAAGGTTACCAAATGTGATTGGTTCGGAAAAACCTCCGTCACAATGATTATTGCAAGGTATTGATTCAGATACATCGGCAGCGACAGCTTGCCGAGAAACATAACTAAACCGTTCTGGAACAGTTTTGACGAGCTGAAAGCGAATGTAAATGTCAGTACGAGCGCCAGGAAAATGGCAAATGCAATCAGCGCGTCATACTTTTTGTCGCCGCGACGCATTGCGTACAGCGCTGCAAATGCAAACAGCGTGTAGCGCACAAGATGAGCCGTGAACCGTTCTGCCTTTGAAAAGTTATGCTTTTTGAGCTGCTTTACACATTCGGCGGCGAAAATGCCAAGGTTTATTCCTGCGATTGCGCGCCATACGCTGCGGTAGCCGATTGCCGTCCACGCAGATGAATTTGCCAGCATATGAAATTCGTGCGTAAGCCAGCCGTAAATCAGAAGCGTAGAAAGCGGGGCAAAATACCTTTTGTACAAATCACCGTATTTCACCGCAATCGGCGCTATTATTGCCATTGCAATCAGCATTGCCGAAATATACCATTCCACGCCGTTAATGCAGTTGAAACTGATTCCCGCGCGCTGAATCAGCAGCAATCCCGGCAAAACATCAAGAAGCTTTAAGTTTGACAAATCGCGCAGCACATAAGCATTTGCGGCAAAAAGCAGCACAAATGCAATCAGGTGACATGGGAAAATACCGATGTACTTGTTCCACATCAGTCTGATATAATCTCTTGAATTGCCGCCCTCGTTTAAGGGTCGGTAATTGATTTTTGACAGCGAATAGGCAAAAAAGTATCCTGAAACTATAAAGAAAAATTCAACGCCTATATATCCCCTCGGCGCCCAGCTAAAGCGAAAATCAGTTTTGCCAATCAGGTCAAAGATTTTCAGATTGCAGTGGTACATAATAACGACAATGCAGAACAGAAATCTCAAAATCTCTATTTCACCTATGCGTGTAGTGTTGTTTTTTATTTTTTTCATATTGTTTTAATCATCAAAAGTGCGAATCATTTCAAATTTTTGCGATTTGAGTACCTCAAGCAGTTCGGTGTTGTTTGTGATTTTGCGTTCGGTAATTATTCCGCCGCGGGCAAGATGCTCCTTTTCGTGAAAATCGGAGCCCGACACCATCAGCTTTCCGTGCTTTGCCGCCCAGTTGAGCGCCCTGTAATTGCGCTGCCTGTCCGTTTTGCCGTTGTATATTTCGATGCCGTCAACATATTTGGGATTGCAGCGGCGAATGAACGGACGAAACGGATGCGCCTGATACACAAGAAATCCTGCCTCGTGCATTTTTTTGTACATATTCTTTTCAAACAGCGACATCAGATTATCCTGCTGTAAGAGCCAGTCCTCTGTAACACCGTAAATGAGATAGTCATTTGCAGTGGCATAGTGCCTGAGCTCCATACCGAGCAGCACCGAAAAATTTTCATCCTCGTACTTTTTCATCTCGCGGTAGGACGAAAGGTAAAACTCTATTCGCCGCTGAGGCTTGTAGTAGCTGTCAAGCCCGTAGGTGAGTGGCGAGTAATGCTCGGTCACAACAATTCCGCTGTAGCCCCGCTCTTTGTAAAGCTCGACAATCTCCTTCGGCTCAACCTGTCCGCACTGACTCACCCAGCCGGTGTGACAGTGCATTTCATATTTGTATTTCATTTTAATCAGCTTCTAAAATCCACTCGTGTTCAGGGTCGTTGATTCTTGTTTTCTCCCACGGGTCGCCGTCAAGGTGACGGATGAGCCACACATAGTACATCTCGTACATCGGGGCGGTTACCTGCTGATGAGCGTTGCCGCCGCGAATGCAAAGGCAGGTGCCGTTTTCGGTTTTGTAAGGCGTGTCGCCCTCAAAGCCTGCACCGAAGCCCTGCGACGGGTTAAACTGATAGTAATACAGCTCGGGCTGCGGGTGGTGATGCGGAGGGTATGACGACCAGCGACCCTGCTGGTTGAACACCTCGCCCATTACCATATTTGAATAGGGAGCGTTTTCAAGGTCAAACATTGTGGACACAATTCTGTAACCTGTGCCGTCCCACTGACCCTTGCCGAAGTGCTGATAAAGGCAATTTTCGGGATTGTAAAACTGCGGCTCCCACGTTTTGTCGTTGTCAGTCATCTGCACAAGCACCTCGCTGTCCTCAAGTGCGGTCACAACACCCGGTGTGCCGTGCGAAAAATGCACTGCGTAAGGCGTTTTCTGAAACGGATTTTCGCGTTCGCAGGTTTCGTCAATCGCATCGCCGATTTTAAAATTAACCTTGCCCGAAAGCAAAAGAATCGCAGTTTCGTTTGCACTTTCGTTAATTTCGAGCACCTCGTCCTTTTTCATTTTCTTGACATAAATATCCATCAGCATATCTGAATTTACTCCGTTCATTTCGCACAGAGTTTTTTTGCCGTTTTCGTCATATTCAGGTCTGTAAAGCATAATATAATCTCCTATCTATTTTGCCCCCCGTTGACAAGGGTGCCAAATCAGTTTCTCGCCTTCGGCTCGTTCAATTACAAAACCGTCAGGTTTTTGAGGCTCACATCCATAATCGGTGCGGAGTGGGTGAGCGCGCCGCACGACACAAAGTCGACGCCGATTTCTGCAATTTCCTTCAGCCGTGCCTTTGTAACATTTCCGCTGCACTCGGTTTCGGCTCTGCCCGCTATGAGCTCAACAGCCTTTTTCATCGTGGCGTTGTCCATATTGTCAAGCATTATGATGTCGGCGCCTGCGTCAACAGCCTCCTGCACCTGCTCAAGAGTTTCGGTTTCAATCTCGATTTTTCTTACAAACGGCGCGTAAGCCTTTGCCATCTGAATTGCCTTTGTAACCGAGCCCGCCGCGCCGATGTGGTTGTCCTTTAGCAGTACGCCGTCTGACAGATTGTAGCGATGATTCGTTGCACCGCCAACCTTTACGGCGTGCTTTTCAAACGGGCGCATATTCGGGGTGGTTTTTCTTGTGTCGAGCAAAACGGTTTTGTATCCTTCAAGCTCGTCCATATAATCCCTTGTCATAGTTGCGATTCCGCTCATACGCTGAAGGTAGTTGAGCGCTGTTCTTTCACCGCTTAAAATTGCCTTTACATCGCCGTAAATAACGCCGATGACGTCGCCCTTGTTCACACGGTCACCGTCGGTAAAATTCGATTCAAAACGCGAGCCTTCGTCAAGGATTTTAAACGTTCTTTCAAACACGTCCAGTCCGCAGATAATGCCGCTTTGCTTGCAGATAAGGTCAGCCTTGCCCTGCTTGTTGTCGGGCATAACGGCGTTTGTTGAAACATCTTCGGAGGTGATGTCCTCCTTGAGAGTGTTGATGATGTAATCGTCAACATTAATCTTCATTGTCACACCATTTATCATAAAAGCTCTCGTCCTTTCTTCTGATTTCGTCCATTATGAGTTTGCGGAATTCCTTTTGAATTTCCGTTTTGTTCGGATAGGCTTTGAGGTCGACCTCGGGGAAATTCTCATCCTTCTTCGAGTTGTCCTGCGCAATCAAATCGGCTGCGCGTTTTGCAAACACAAGGCTTTCAAGCAGGCTGTTCGATGCAAGTCTGTTTTTGCCGTGAACGCCGTTGCAAGCCGTTTCGCCGACTGCCCACAGGTGCTTCATCGAGGTTGCACCGTTGATGTCGGTTTTTACACCGCCCATCATATAATGCTGCGCAGGGGTTACGGGCACCTTGTCCTTTGTGATGTCGTAGCCCTCTTCCTTGCACGCCTCAAAAATATTCGGGAATCGCTCTGCCGCCTCTTCGCTGGACATAGTCGGCAGCGTGATGTAAACATGGTCGGTGCCAAACTTTTTCATCTCGTCAACGATTGCGTTTGTCACAACGTCGCGCGGCTGCAGCTCGTCGGTAAAGCGCTCGCCGTTTTCGTTGAGCAGAATTGCGCCCTCGCCGCGCACGCTTTCGCTGATAAGAAAGCGCCTGCCCTTCTTTTTGCTGTAAAGGGTGGTGGGGTGAATCTGTATGTAATTCATATCCTGCAGCTCAACGCCGTGCTTAAGACTGAGGGCAAACGAGTCGCCCGTGATGTGCGGGAAGTTGGTCGAATTCATAAACAGACCGCCGATTCCGCCCGTTGCAAGAATAATGTCGTCTGCAATAATTGCGCCCATTTCACCGTACTCGTCCTCGCACACAATGCCAAAGCACTCGTTGTCACGCTCGATAAAATCAATCATCGTCGTGCGTGTTACAAAGGTGATGTTGCGTCTTTTCATAGCGACAGAAAGCAGCGCGCTTGTGATTTGCTTGCCTGTTTCGTCCTTGAAATGAAGGATTCTGTTCTGACGGTGCGCGCCCTCGCGCGTGTAGTCAAACTCGCCGCCGTCGTTGGTGTCGAATTGAACACCGAGCTTAACGAGCGTGCCGATGATTTCGGGCGAGGATTCAATCATAACGCGCACTGCGTCGGGATTGTTTTCGTAATGTCCCGCCTTCATCGTGTCCTCAAAATAGCATTTGTAGTCGTCAACATTTTTGAGCACGCAAACGCCGCCCTGCGCCAGATACGAATCAGCGTCCCTGAGGTCCTCTTTGGTTATTAAAAGAATTTCGTTATCTTCGGGCAGGCAAAGCGCCGTGAACAGCCCTGCAACGCCCGAGCCTACAATAACTGTCTGTGTTTTGATGTAATTTCTTTTTTCCATTTTTACTTACCATATTAATGTAATAGAATTAGTTATACTTATTCTAATATATAAAAAATCGAGAATAAAGTCAATACTTATTGATAATTTAGAAATTTCAAAAACAGCGGCGGAAACTATTGACTTTTCTGTAATAATATGTTACCTTTTTGTTACCATTAAAAACACCAATATTTTGTCGTCTTTGGCACAAAATAGCAAAATGCACAATATATTGTGCATAATTCCAAAAATTTTCAAATATTTTGTTGTGCTTTTAAATTACATTTTGGATAAAATAAATAGTGTTTTATTTTAATTACATATAAACTCTGTTATAATACTAAAGAAAATATTCAGAATTTATCTTCATTTTAATATAAACCCGAAAACCAGGGGGACAATCAATGGAAAACTTTGTAATCAAGGGCGGCCACGAGCTGTTTGGCGAGGTTAATATCAGCGGTGCAAAGAATGCGGCAGTTGCAATCATTCCTGCTGCTATTCTTGCAGGCGATGTTGTCAGAATTGAAAATATCCCGCAAATCAGCGACGTGCAGCTTATTATAGAAATTCTCGACAGTATGGGTGCCGAGATTAAACTTATCAACAAAAACACAATTGAGGTTGACTCATCAAATCTTCAGTATCAGGGCGTGCCGTACGAGCTCAGCTCAAAATTCAGAGCAAGCTATTATCTTATCGGCGCAATGCTCGGCAGATTCAAAAAGGCAGAGGTTGCTATGCCCGGAGGATGCAACTTCGGCGTTCGTCCTATTGACCTTCACATCAAGGGCTTTGAGATGCTCGGCGCAGATGTTAACATTGTTGACGGTATGGTGTGCGCAGAGGCAGACAAGCTTGTCGGCACATCAATTTATATGGACGTTGTGTCAGTCGGTGCAACAATCAACGTAATGCTTGCAGCTGTTCTCGCAAGAGGACTTACAGTTATTGAAAACGCAGCGAAAGAGCCGCACATCGTTGACCTTGCAAACTTCCTCAACTCAATGGGCGCAGATGTTCGCGGCGCAGGTACCGACGTTATCAAAATCCGCGGCGTAGAAAAGATGCACGGCTGCACATATTCAATTATTCCCGACCAGATTGAGGCGGGCACATATATGGTTGCAGCTGCAGCGTGCGGCGGCGACGTGCTTGTAAAAAATGTAATTCCAAAGCACCTTGAGTCAATCAGCGCCAAGCTTATTGAGGCGGGCGCAGAGATTATTGAATATGACGACGCAGTTCGGGTAACGCGCTTTAAGCCGCTTACAAAGTGCAACGTCAAAACAATGCCTCACCCCGGCTTCCCGACAGATATGCAGCCGCAGATGGCAATTATTCTTTCGATTGCACACGGCACAAGCATTCTTACTGAAAATGTGTGGGATAACCGCTATCAGTATATCGGTCAGCTCCTTCGTATGGGTGCAAGGGTTCAGGTTGACGGCAAAATTGCCGTTTTTGAGGGCGTTGACAGACTTACGGGAGTTAATGTAAAGGCAACCGACCTTCGCGCAGGCGCGGCAATGATTATTGCCGGTATGGTTGCAGACGGCACAACAACTGTTGAAAACATCAATTATATCGACAGAGGATACGAGGATGTCGTTGCAAAATTCTCGTCACTCGGCGCGGACATTAAACGCGTGAAGGTGCAGGAAAGCAAGGCAGTACCCACAGCAGGATAATATCAGGGCGGATTGTATCCGCCCTTTCAATTTGATTGTTTGAGCACAGCGAAACATATTTTAATTATGAATTGAGGGCGAGCTTTGCTCACACTCATTATATAATGGGTATGGGGCGCCCGTCCAACTCTTGCAACCGGATACATACAATAATAAACACAGGTGAAAAAATGCCAAAAGTATGTCAGCTCTTTTCGGGCAGCAGCGGAAACTCAATATTCGTGTCAAACGGGCAGACAAGGTTGCTTGTCGATGCAGGCGTAAGCGCCAAGCGCATCGAACAGGCACTTCTTGCTATCGGCGAAAACGCCGACAGGCTTTCGGCAATTCTTGTCACTCACGAGCACAGCGACCACATCAAGGGGCTTCGAGTGCTTGCAACAAGGTATAACATCCCCGTTTTTGCCGACATAAGAGTGCTTGCAAGGCTTGAAAAAAGCGGCGACGTAAGCGACAGTTTTGATTCGTTTGAGGTCGGCGAAAATATGGAGCTCGGCGGTGTTGAAATCATACCGTTTCAAAACAGTCACGACAGCGTGGCGTGCCTCGGGTACAGGCTGAATATGTGCGGCGACAGGAGCATTTCCATCTGCACAGATACGGGCTGCATAACAGATTCGGCTCGCGGAACTATTGTCGGCAGCGATTTGGTGTTCCTCGAGTCAAATCACGAGGTCACTATGGTGCAAAACGGTCCGTACCCGTATCACCTCAAGCAGAGAATTCTGTCAAATCACGGGCATCTTTCAAACTCTGCTTGCAGCGAATTTGCAACCGAGCTGCTTGGCAGCGGCACAACGCGAATTGTGCTGTCGCACCTCTCGCGCGAAAACAATCACCCCGAAATTGCGCGGCAGACAACGCTTTCGGCGCTGCAGGGCGCAGGCTTTGCCGAGGAGCACGATTTCAGACTTCGCGTGTCGGCGCCCGAAAACAACGAGAGGGCAATTATATTATGATTAAAATTAATATTATAGCCGTCGGCAAGCTCAAGGAAAAGTATTTGAAGGACGCCGTGGCTGAATATACAAAACGAATCGGCGCATACGCCACACTCAGCATAACCGAGGTGAACGAATGCAGATGCCCCGACAATCCGTCGCAGTCCGAAATAGCACAGGTGCTGGGCAAAGAGGGCGAGCAGATTATTGCAAAAATACCCAAAGGCTCGTTTGTGATTCCTATGTGCATTGAGGGCGTGCAGAAATCGAGCGAGGATTTTTCTGCCGAGCTTGAAAAAATTGCGCTCACAAATTCGCAAATCACTTTTGTAATCGGCGGCTCGTTCGGGCTGTCCGACGAGGTAAAGGCACTCGGAAGGTTAAAATTATCATTTTCAAAAATGACCTTTCCGCATCAGCTTATGCGCGTTATCCTGCTGGAGCAGGTGTACAGAGCGCTTTCAATTTCAAACAATTCAAAGTACCACAAGTAGTTGCAATTTGCATATGCTTGTGGTATACTATTTTATGCAAATTTGCAGCTAACGGAAGCAGGTGCGAATCCTGCACAACCGCCATTACCGTATTTGATGTTAAAGCAAATCAACTGCCATTGCAAAAGCGAGAAGGCGATTTGCGTTGTCATAAGTCGGGAGACGAGCTGTAAATCGAAATTCAGATTCTTGGGCAAGCGGAAGAATTGTGAGTTGTTGTGTTTTTTCATTGCGCTCAATTTTTCTCTGCCCGAGGGCAGAGATTTTTATTTGGAGGTACAAAATGAAAAAACTATTATCAATTTCGCTGGCGCTGATTATGCTTGTTGTCAGCCTATGCGCCGCAATTCCCGCACAAGCAGTTGATTATTACACCACTGCAAAAAAAGTTGCGCAGATTAAGAGCAGAGCTGCCGAGTACATTGTGGCAAACGACACCTATACTGACTACTCTGCAGTTTCAAACGCGTCGGCACTCTGGACGCTCATCAAGGCAGGACAGGATATGAGCAGCGTCAAGGAAAGCTTTGCGGCAAACATCAAGAGCAATCTTGACGCAAACGAGGGTAAAATTGTAATTGAGGGCGCAAACTGGTATCAGGACGAAAACGACCAATGGTACTCTGTTCCTTACAGCTACGAGGACATCGCAGTTTACGGCGCTGTGCTCCTTGTGCTTGATTCATTCGGCTACGACACAACAAATTTTGAAGGCTACAACCTTCAGAATACGTTTAAAGATTTTGACCTTTCGAAAATTTCAAATCCGTATACCTACAGAGTGGCAGTCGAGGCAGCAAGCGATATTCTCGGCGACGCCGATTTTGCAAAATCTCTAATCGGCGATATGATAAACCGCTTTTACGACAAGGGCAAGGGACTAAACAACTGGGGCTATTCTTGCGACAACACCGCGCAGTTCCTTATGGCAATCGGCAATCAGAGCGACCTTGCAGGATATATTGACTATATTTCCGACGCAGAAAAGGTTATTGACCATTATACACTCACGAATTATGATGACGGTGTGGTATTTTACGGTGCATTTTGTGACGACACATATGTTACAGCAGTAAATGCCGACTCAACCGCGCTTGCTATGGGCGGACTTGCATCAGTCGGTCAGATTAGCATGGCAAACTGGTATTACGCCTGCCTTATGGAGTTTTACGACAGCCAGACGGGTGCGTTCACAACTCTTGGCGAGGACAATTTGATTGCCACAAAGGACGCTCTGCTCGGACTTATCTGTTTTGAAAACGCCGTTAAAACATATCACGATTTCAGCAAGGATGAGGTCGTTCTTCCTGCAAGCTTCGGAACTAACGGTATTATTGTGGAGCGCTGCACGGTCTGCGGCGAGCAGCACAACACTGAAATTCACGGAATTTCAACCGAGCAGCTTATGCTTACAGGCAAAAGCTACACTACCGACGGCAAGGTAAAGCTTACATATAACGGCAAGGCGCAGCAGCCGTCGTTCTGGGTTGTTGACAACCGCGGAATTACAATCAACCACAAGAATTATTACGATGTAACCTACAAAAACAACAAAAATGTCGGCACGGCAACTGCGACTATCAAGTTTAAATTCCGTTACAGCGGCACATATACCGAAGAGTTTGTTATCAATCCAAAGGGAACCGCCCTGTCAAAAATCACTGCCGCAAATAAGGGCTTTACGGTTAACTGGAAAAAGCAGGCAACACAGACAACGGGCTACCAGATTCAGTACAGCACAAGCTCAAAGTTTACTGCCAAAACCGCAAAAACCGTTACCGTAAAGAGCAACAAGACAACAAAGAGAGCAGTCTCAAAGCTTAAGAAAAACAAAAAATACTTTGTCCGCGTTCGCACCTACAAAACAGTTAAGGGCAAGAACTATTACTCCGCGTGGAGCAAGTCAAAAAGCGTAAAGACAAAATAAGAAAAAGATGACTTCTCGAAAAATTTTCGGGAAGTCGTTTTTTATTAGACTCAAGATGAAGGACCGTACCCGATTGTGTATTGACAACAAATAACAAAGTCGGTATAATAAATTGTGTACAATCTATTTAACATTTGAGGTAGAAAAATGGAAAAAGATATTATAGAGGCAAAAGCAGGCGCCCTTGACCGCAGCAAGCTTGTGTTCAAAACAAGCATTGTGGGCATTGTTGTCAATGTTCTGCTTGTGGGCTTCAAGGCGCTTGTCGGACTGGCGTCAAACTCGATTGCAATTATTCTTGACGCTGTCAACAACCTCAGCGACGCTATGTCGTCGGTTATCACGATTGTCGGAATGAAGCTTGCAGGCAAGCCTGCAAACAAAAAGCACCCGATGGGCTACGGCAGAATTGAATATCTGACATCTGCGATAATTTCGGTTATAATACTTTATGCGGGTGCAACCTCGCTTGAAAGCTCAATAAAACACATCATCAAGCCCGAAACGGCTGATTATTCAAAAACAACGCTGATTATCGTTGCCGTTGCAGTTGTTGTCAAGCTGCTGCTCGGACTTTATGTAAAAAAGCAGGGCGACAAAGTCAATTCCGACGCGCTTGTTGCGTCGGGCAAGGACGCACTTTTTGATTCGGTAATTTCACTTTCAACCCTTGTTGCAGCGGGCGTGTATCTTATTTGGGGAGTCAGCCTCGAGGCGTATCTCGGCGTTATAATATCTGTTATAATTATTAAAAGCGGTTTTGAAATGCTTGGCGAAACGCTGTCAAAAATCCTTGGCGAGCGCGTCGACCCCGAGCTTTCAAAGCAGATTAAGGACGCTGTTTGCAGCTTTGACGAGGTTAAGGGTGCATACGACCTCACGATGAACAATTACGGTCCCGATTCCTACCTTGCTTCAATTCACATCGAGGTACCCGATACTCTCACCGCTGCCGATATTGACAGGCTCACAAGGCAGATTCAGGCAAAAATCCTTGCCGATTTTAACATCTATATCACGGGTGTGGGCATTTACTCGGTCAACACCACCGACGACGAAATCCGACAGATTCAGAACACCGTTGACGGTATAATTTTATCGCACGAAAACGTTATTCAGATTCATGGATTTTATGTTGACAAAGCGAACAAGATGATTAGCGTTGACTTTGTGCTGTCGTTTGACGAGACCTCTCCCGACGCAGTTTATGCCGATATCGCAAAGCGCATAGGCGAGGCATATCCCGATTATTCACTCAATCTTGCGATGGATACGGATATAAGCGATTGAGTTAGCAATTGTTAACTTTTTGTTAATTGCTTGACAAATCGTATTTATTTGATATAATGTAATTGTAATCAATTGCACACAATTTAATTTTACAAAACAGGAGGACACAAAAATGAGCGTATTAGATTTTACAGTTAAAAGCCAGAAGGGCGAGGACGTTGCACTTGAGCAGTACAGAGGCAAGGTGCTTCTTATCGTAAACACCGCAACACACTGCGGATTCACACCTCAATACAACGGACTTGAGGCAATGTACAAAAAGTTCAACGAAAAAGGCTTTGAAATTCTCGACTTCCCGTGCAATCAGTTTGCATTTCAGGCTATGGAAAGCGACGAGGGAATCAACAAGGTTTGCTCACGCAAGTTTGGCACAACCTTCCCGAGATTTAAGAAAATCAAGGTTAACGGCAAGGACGCCGACCCGCTTTACAAGTATCTTGTTGAGCAGACAGGCGGCGACAAAATCGGCTGGAACTTTACAAAATTCCTCATCGACAAAGAGGGCAACATTGTTGAGCGTTTCTCATCAAAGGTAACCCCCGAAGAAATTGAAGCAAAGGTTGAGGAGCTTTTATAAATACAAAATCACTGATTGAATTTGTGATTTGAATCCCCGGAGGGAAAACAATGTATGATGTTATAATTATAGGTGCAGGACCTGCAGGCGTTTCGGCTTCGCTTTACGCAAAGCGTGCAAACAAAAGCGTGCTTGTGCTGTACCACGGCGAATCACAGCTTGAAAAAGCGCATATGATTGACAATTATTACGGCTTCCCCGGCGGCATTACCGGCACACAGCTTTACGAGGACGGTATTGCGCAGGCAAAGGAGCTCGGCGTTGAGGTCAGGAATGAGGAGGTCACTCACATTTCGATGACAGCCTCAATGACATACGAGGTTACCTCAAACGACGTCAGTTATGAGGGCAGGTCGCTGATTCTTGCAACAGGCAACAAAAAGGTGCGTCCAAACATCAAGGGCGTTGCCGATTTTGAGGGCAAGGGAATCAGCTACTGTGCAATCTGCGACGGCTTCTTTTACAGAAAAAAGACTGTTGCAGTGCTTGGAAACGGCGACTATGCGCTGTCCGAGGCAGGCGACCTTGAAAACATCGCGGCAAAGGTTTATCTTCTCACGAACGGAGCCGAAGCGCCCGACACCGACAAGTACGAGGTAATCACCAAAAAGATTGCCGAAGTCAAAGGGGACGCAAAAATCGGCGCAGTTGTTTTTGAGGACGGCAGCGAGCTTGAGCTTGACGGACTGTTTGTTGCGCTCGGCGTAGCAGGCGGCGCAGACTTTGGCAAAAAGCTCGGTCTTGCGCTCGACGGCGACAGTATCAAGGTCAATGCAGATATGAGCACAAATCTGCCGGGCGTATTCTCCTGCGGCAATGTCACAGGCGGACTTCTGCAGGTGTGCAAGGCAGTTTATGAAGGCGGACAGGCAGGACTTTCCGCAGTAAATTATATCAAAAGCAAGGAGAAATAATTATGGTTAAAGAAATCACAGAAGCTAATTTTGAAGCAGAGGTACTCAATTCAGGCAAAACCTGCCTTATCGACTTTTTCGCAGTATGGTGCGGACCGTGCAAGATTATGTCACCCATCGTTGACGAAATCGCTGACGAGATGCCCGAGGTTGTAGTCGGCAAGGTTGATGTTGACGAAAACGACGAGCTTGCAGAAAAGTATCAGGTTATGTCAATTCCCACAATCCTTGTTATCAAGGACGGCAAGGTTGCCGAAACCTTTATCGGCGTAACACCAAAGGAAAACATCGTAGCCGCACTCGGCTAAAATAACGTAATTCAGGGGCGCGATTCTTTTCGTGCCCTTTGGTGACTAATGTGAGAAAGATACGAATTATTGCACCCTTTTTAGCACTTGTACTGCTCTTTTCATCGTGTGCAAAAGCCGCACCAACCGTAAAGGCAGAGCCCGAAAATTTCAAAACTAATTACACCTTTGTTTTTGTTCACGGGCTGTCAGGCTGGGGCAGCTACGACACGGCAAACAAATTTCTCAAATACTGGGGAATGTTCGGCGGCGACCTGCTTGATTATCTTGACGAGCAGGGATTTGAGTGCGTGAGCGCGTCTGTCGCTCCTCACGGCAGCGCATGGGACAGAGCGTGCGAACTCTATGCACAACTCGCAGGCACTGTTGTTGACTACGGCAAGGAGCACAGCGAGCGTTGTAACCACGAGCGCTTCGGAACTGATTATTCTAACGACCCGCTGATTGAAAAATGGGACAGCGAAAACAAAATCAACCTGCTCGGTCACTCGTTTGGCGGCGCGACTGTCAGATTGCTGGCGGAGCTTATGGCAAACGGCAGCGAGGCAGAGCAAAACGCAACTGAAAAGGATGACCTCTCGCCGCTTTTCGAGGGCGGCAAGGCTGAATATATTTACAGCATAACTGCGCTCGCTTCACCGCATAACGGCACAACCGCTTACGATGTGGGTGAGGTTGAGGACGATGTTCCGGCCACCTTAAAGTATAAAATCCAGAACAAACTGAACAGCCTTATGGGCGCTGCAAACAAGGAGGACGAGGACGGCAGAGCGGATTTTGACAACGCAAACTTTGATATGCTGCTCGACAATGCCGCAGCGCTGAACGAAAGCATCTCAACACTTGAAAATGTTTACTATTTTTCCGTCCCTGCAACCGCAACGGTTAAAAACGAGGACGGCACATATTCGCCCGACGAGGACAAAATGGAAATGCTATTTCAAAAGACCTCGCGCCTTATGGGCAAGTTTACCGAGGTTTCACCCGGCGGAATAAAAGCCGACGAACGCTGGCTCGAAAACGACGGACTTGTCAACACAATTTCGGCTACTGCACCGTTTAATGCTCCGCAAAGGGAGTACACCGAAGGCGATGTCAGCAAGGGTGAATGGAACATTATGCCCATCTTTGACGGCGACCATATGTCGCTGCAGGGCGGATTATTTGTTAAAAAAGACGTGCGCGATTTTTACACCGCGCACCTGAATATGATTAACAGTCTGGAGGGATAAAATGACGGACGAAATGAAGGCGCTGCTCGGTTTTCAACAGGGCGAGCTTGACGCGGTTGCGCTTTACACCGCAATGGCAAAGGTCACAAAGGACGAGGAGATGAAACAGACCCTCACCAAAATGGCAGCCGACGAGGGCAAGCACGCGCGAATCCTCAAGGAGTACACCGGCACGGTGCTCAAACCGAAAAACACTATGAAAAATTTTGTCGTTCCGCTTTACAGAATCGCAGGCAAAAAGCCGCTGTTTAAGTTTATGGCAAAATTTGAGTACGACTCAACCGAAAAGTATCAGCCGTACATAGAAAAGTATCCGAATATTGCAGAAATTGCCGCAGACGAAACGCGCCACGGCAACCTGCTCATAGATATGATGTGCAAATAA
>CAMPBI010000037.1 GCA_946637545.1 uncultured Clostridia bacterium
CAACCTGTAAAGCACTTGTACTTTACATTATACAGTGTTCAAGAAAATGTTGAAAATTCGGTTGAAAATGTTGAAAACATTTTACTCGCTGTTGAAAACGCGGTTGAATCTGTTGAAAATGTAAAGTAAATTAACTTGCTTTGAACATAATTTTTAACTTTACAGCAAAAAGTTCATACAGTCTGACAAAAAAATATCATTATGAATATACAAAACAAGCCTGCCACAAGATGTGGCAGGCTTAATTATATGTAGCTTATTTCTTGAAGAAGCTTACGATGTCGCTGAAAGCGTCGTCGTCATTTGCAGAAAAGCCTGAAGGAGCAGATGCAACCTCTGACGGAGGAGCAACATCCTTTGTTGCTGTTACTGACTTAATCTCTTTGCCGGGACCCTCGTCACCGAAACGGGTTGCGATTACGGTGATAATCATTTCGTCCTCGAGCTCTTCATCGAAGTTTGCACCCCAGATGATTTCGCAGTCAGGATGAACAGCTTCCATAACAACGCTTGATGCTGCGTCGATTTCTTCAAGTCCGATGTCTGTTGAAGCGGTGATGTTAAGAAGCACGCCGCGAGCACCGTCGATAGAAGTCTGAAGGAGAGGTGAAGAAATAGCCTGTGCAGCTGCAACCTCTGCCTTGTCCTTGCCCTTTGCTCTGCCGACACCCATATGAGCGTAGCCTGCATCCTTCATAATCTCGGTAACGTCAGCGAAGTCAGAGTTAACAAGACCTGTTGCGTTTACGAGATCAGAAATGGACTGAACGCCCTGACGGAGAACGTCGTTTGCAATCTCAAAAGCGTTGAGAAGTGTAATCTTTTCATTAGAAACGAGTTTAAGGTTCTCGTTAGGGATAACCATAATTGAGTCAACATACTGTGCAAGCTCTTCAATACCTTCCTGAGCCTGTGTCATACGGCGCTTACCTTCAAAAGCAAACGGAGTAGTAACTACGCCGACTGTAAGAATTCCCATATCCTTGGCAATTTTAGCAACAACAGGAGCAGCGCCGGTACCTGTTCCGCCGCCCATACCTGCGGTGATGAATACCATTTCGCAGCCTGTGAGGATGTCAGTGATTGCCTCGCGTGACTCCTCTGCAGCCTTAAGACCAACCTCAGGTCTTGCGCCTGCGCCTCTGCCCTTGGTAGCCTTTTCGCCGATAAGAATTTTCTGTGTTGCTGCCGACTTGCTGAGCGCCGGCTTATCTGAATTGATTGCAACAAATTCAACGTCCTTGATGTTGGCTCTTACCATTCTGTTAACAGCGTTTCCGCCGCCACCGCCAACACCGACAACTTTAATCTGTACAACCTTGTTATCGTCTGTGTCAATTTCGTATCTGCCCATTTTTCATTCTCCTTGTGTTTTATTCTTGTCAGGTGATAATTAGACTTGCGGTCACCTTTACAAATGCTATTGTAACAGTTTTGTAACCACTTTGCAATACTTTTTAAAAAATATTCCTCATAATTTTTACAAAGTTTTGCGTTGATTTTAGATTTCGTTTGTTCATTATTAACAAAACGGCGGTATTTGTAAGGCTGTTTACCTTTACACTTAAATGGGCGTTATTTTTCTGTAAAGTAGATTTGCTTGTCAGATGTTGCCGTTATTTCGCCCTCTGCTTTTGGATTTGTCTGATTAAGCTTGTCAATCGCCGCAAGTGCAGAGTAGAGCTTATCTTCCGCTTTGTCAAGTGTGCCCAGCTTGATTGTTATTCGCCCGTCAAAAACAATGTAGTTATTATTAATATCCTGCGAATATATAGCAGTGACCTTTTTCATATTTACATTTTTGACGGTTTCGCTTATTTTCAGAAGATTTGCCTGAATCTTTTCATTTGTGAATTCTGCGGTCTTTCCTGCAACTGCAGTATTCAATGCAGCCTTGCGGATTTCAACAGCCTTTTTGGGCGCTTTTGCGGCGTGCTCCTCGAGGACTTTGAGTCTGTCGTCCATCAGAGTATATGTTTTGTCTGCATTTTTAACATAGTACACCGTCGAGGTTTCGGTAATTGCAACATTAATTGTCGACGGGAATTTGCGTTTTATTTCGGCATTATAAATATAAGGCAGGTTTTCTTCAAGCTTTTCCTTTGCACCCTTTGTGTCTGCCATAAACAGATTCTTTTCAGTCTGAATCGGAAGTACAGCTGCAATTTGCTGCGTGGTATATTTTTCGTTACCCGTAATATTAATAGTATCAATCTTAAAAAGCACGGTAAGGCTTAAAACCACTATAACCGCAACGATGCAAACGCCCAGAGCAAAGCCGTAAATCGCACGTCTTACCTGCTTTTTCAGTCGGCGCTTTTTATTTTGACGCTTTACCTTTTCGTGCGGAGCGCGCGGTTGATTCTGTGCCCTGCGCCTTTGCTGCGAGGCGTTACTGCTGCTTGTGCGCTGGTCGCGGCGGTAAACCTTTGGCGGCTCGAGTCCGAAGCTGCCGAGCTGACTGTCAAGATTTCGCATTTCCTCGTCGCGAGGTGCACGGCGGGTATTCTGTTTTTGTTTGCTGTTCTTTTTCATCATTTACTCTCCGAATATCTGCACCTGCCGAGGCAAGCAGATATTCCAAATTTTCATATCCTCTGTCGATATGATGAACTTTGTTTATTCTTGATACGCCCTCTGCGCCGAGTGCCGCAACAACAAGCGCTGCTCCGCCGCGAAGGTCGGTGCACGACACGTCCGCACCGTGCAGATGCCTTACTCCTGAAACAATTGCCGTGCGCTCGCTGACTACTATATCAGCGCCGAAACGCATCAGCTCCGACGCGTGACGGAGTCTGTTTTCAAAAATTGTTTCTTTTATAACCGACGTTCCCCTTGCCCTGCAAAGCGCTGCCATAACGGGTGCCTGCGAATCAGTCGGGAAACTTGGATATACTCCGGTGGTTACTGATTTTACGGCTTTGGGTCGATTGTTAAATCTTATTTTCAGTTCGTTTTTGCCCGCGTACATCACTGCACCCATTTCGTCAAAAACGGGAAGGACGGGCATAAGGTGGGTGCATGATACATTTTTAAGCACTGCCTCGCCGCCTGCCGAAGCGACAGCGGACATTATGGTCGACGCAAGGATTCTGTCGGGAATAACCGTGTGCTCTGTGGAATATAAATGACTGACGCCCTCAATTTCAATAACGGTGTTCCCTGCTCCGCGGATTTTTGCACCTGCCGAATTAAGATAATTTGCGAGGTCCTCAATTTCGGGCTCGCGCGCGGCATTTACAATTGTTGTTTTGCCGTCAAGCAAAACAGAAGCGAGAATAATATTTTCGGTTGCACCGACGCTTGGAAATGCAAGCGTGACATTTCCGCCATGTGCTGAGGCTCGCTCACAGCATATATTGCTGCCGTCGAAAGTTATTTTGTAGCCGAGAGTTTTGAGCGCCTTCAGATGAAGGTCAATCGGTCTTGCACCGATTTTGCAGCCGCCGGGCAGATACATACAGGCACTGCCGCACCTTGCGCTGACAGAGCCGAGGAACACAATTGACGAGCGCATTTCCTCCATAAGCTCTTTTGAGATAACGCTGCGATTAACCGTGTCTGCTCTGACTGTCAGGGTACTGTCGCTTTTTATATACGAGCCACCGAGCGAGCGGATTATTTTTAAACAAGCGGTAACGTCGCTCAAATCAGGACAGTTGTGCAAAACACTTTCGCCCTCAATAAGAACTGATGCCGCTAAAATGGGCAGCACACTGTTTTTTGCACCGTGAATATTAATATCACCGTCGAGCGCTTTGCCGCCGTTAATCTGTATGTACTGCATAATTTCACCCTTTCTTCAAGTTATTCTATGAAGCAAGGGTGAATTATGTTAATTATAAGAGTGAAAAGATGATTTCGGCAATTCTTTCGCGTGAATCCAGGATTGCCATTTTCTTTGCATTGCCTTCAATTTCTGCAAGAAGGCTGTCGTTTGCAAGCAGCTCGTCAATCATATTGCCGAGCGAATCGGAGGTTAAATCTTTTTCCTCGATGATTCTTGCGGCGTTGCGGTTGACAAGAGCCATTGCATTATGGAACTGATGATTTTCGGCAACATAGGGTGAAGGAATCAAAATTGACGCCTTGCCCATTGCCTCAATTTCGGAAAGCGAGGACGCTCCTGCTCTGCCGATTACAAGATTTGCGGCAGCCATACATCTGTCCATATCGTTTATGTAAAGGCGAACCTCGACTGTACCTTTTTTCAGAACGTTATCGCCTGCAGGTTCAAAGCCTTTCTCTGCAAATTTATCAAGATACTCTTTGCCGTTTGTGCCGACTGAATGGATGTGATAAACACTGCAGTCGTCGGCATGCTTTAAGAGAATATCAAACATTGCGTCATTGAGCGGCGCCGCGCCGAGTGAGCCGCCGAAGGACAGAACAAGTTTTTTATCCTCGGGAATGTTGAGCTCTGCACGGGCTGCTGCTCTGTCCTTGCCGAGAATTTCGCCGCGAACGGGAAGCCCTGTAACAACCGGCTCATTCTTTGGCTCAAGATGCTTTTTGGCATCCTCTACTGTGAGCATTACGCGGTCAACCTTTTTTGCGAGCTGTTTGTTTGTTATTCCCGGAAAAGCATTCTGCTCGTGAATACAGCACGGTATGCCGAGCTTTACAGCCTCATCAAGAACGGGACCCGAAACATAGCCGCCAAAACCGATGACAACGTCAGGGCTGAATTCCTGCAAAATTTTTTTGCAGTCGTGCTCCGACTTTACTATTTTAATAACAGTATTGATATTGCGTGCAATCGCTTTTGGCGAAAGCGAGCGGCGAAAGCCCTGAATATCGATTGTTTTAAAGTCAAAGCCTGCGTCGGGCACGAGTCGCGACTCCATATGGTCTGCTGTGCCGATGAACAGAAACTCCGCATCCGGTTTTACCTCGCGGATGTATGACGCGGTTGCAAGCGCAGGATTTATGTGGCCTGCGGTGCCGCCTGTGGCAAATAAAAATTTCATTATATTACCCTTTATACCTTTTTCTGATTTGATTTTCGTGAGATTGAAAGGACGACTCCCATTTCAAACAACAGCATCAGAATTGCCGTACCGCCGTAAGAAAAGAACGGCAGTGAAATTCCTGTATTCGGGATTGTGTCTGTGACAACCATTATATTAAAGATAGTTTGAATTGCAACCTGCGCCACAATTCCGATTACTACGAGTGCGCCGAATTTATCATTTGTGCGCATAGCAATCTGGATTCCTCTGATAAAAAGTGCTGCAAAAAGTGCAAGGATTGCAGCAGCGCCGATGAATCCAAGTTCCTCGCATACAATAGCAAAAATAAAGTCGTTTTGCGGTTCGGAAACATAAAGGTATTTTTGTTTTGAATTGCCAAGACCTGTTCCGAAAAATCCGCCGGAGCCGATTGCGTAAAGTGAATTATTTGTCTGCCAGCGCAGTCCGCGCGGGTCAAAGCCTTTGTCCAGCCACGCCTTGATTCTGTCGCCTGCGTAATTCATAAGCACCTCGGGGTTGAGGACTACTACAACAACAACGGCTGCCATCACTCCGACTCCGAGTGCAAAAAGCCTCCAGTCCGAGCCGCCGCAGAACATTATCGTTGCGCCTATGCAGAACACAAGAATTGTGCACGAAAGGTGATGCTCAAGATAAATCAGTCCGCAGAACACCGCAAGGATTGCAACGGGAATAACGATTCCGTGGACGGGCTTTTTCATTTTTTTGAAATTTTTGCTGACATAATCCGCCATTACAACGATTACGGTGAATTTTGCGATATCGGACGGCTGAAGCGTCAGCGGTCCTATCGGAATCCAGCGCTTGAAATCGCCGTTATCCGTGTGGTACACAAGCACCACGAGCAAAAGCAGAATTGTAAAAGCCATCAGCGGTTTTATTATGACCTTCAAAAGCTTGTAATTGATTTTTGACACGGCGAGCATTACTACTACGCCTGCAACGGCAAACACAAGCTGCCTGCTGAAAAAGTAATATGAGCTGCCCTCGTTTTGCAGCGCATACGGATATGACGCTGAAAACAGCATAACAAGCCCGATTGTGAGCAGCGCAATTGTGATTGCAAAAAACGGAATGTCCATTCCGCCGAGCGTGAAAACGTCGAGCTTATTCAGTTTTGTACCGCTATGCTTCACAACCTTGCGCTCCTGCGGCACCTCATTTTGACGGTACCTTCTCGGAGGCTCTAAATAATCTGACATTTTTTCACCCTCTTTCTGATAATTTATTAATTTCGGTTTATCCGAAATACATAAGCGCAAGCGCGATAGCGCAGCCGATAATATTTACAAGTGAGAATACGACACAGATTTTTTTCTCTTTCCAGCCGCACATTTCAAAATGGTGATGAATGGGTGCCATTTTGAAAACGCGCTTGCCGTGAGTGAGCTTGAAATATCCAATCTGAATAATGTCGCTCATTGTTTCGCAAACATAGATAATTCCTATCGGCAACAGGAGGAGCGGGCACTTGATAGCGTAGCCGAGTCCCACAACCATACCGCCGAGGAAGAGCGAGCCGGTGTCGCCCATAAAGGTTTTTGCAGGGTTCCAGTTCCAGCAGAGGAAGCCGCAAACACCGCCGAGAAGCGCGCCTGCAAGAATTCCGAGTCCTGCAAATCGGAGCATACCCGATGCAATTATAAATGTAACGGCAACAGTTGCCGTAACGCTTGAGCAAAGTCCGTCGATACCGTCGGTGAGGTTGACGGAGTTTACGCCGCCGTATACGATGAATATTGTCAGCAGCCAGAATATAACGCCCTTGAAAACGCTTGCGCCAAAGTCGATGGTGCCGACAAAAGGCAAGTACCAGATTGTGTTGTGCGACAGCCAAAGCGTGAGTGTGAAGCCGAGTGTTACAACGAGCTGACCGAGTGTCTTTTGCTTTGCTGACAGTCCTTCGTTTCTTTTAAGTTTAATCTTGATAAAGTCGTCTGCAAAGCCGACGATTCCACATCCTATTGCAAGACCGAGCGCTGCAAAAATCAGCACTTTATCCCTGTCGGGCGTCAAAGCGGCAGCATCACTTTCAAATTTGCCGCCCGTCAGTGTAAAGCAAAGAACGCCGACGATTACTGCGGCAACGATTCCGATGATGAACATAAGTCCGCCCATATTCGGTGTGCCCTGTTTTGACTTGTGCCACGAGGGTCCGATGTCAAGGATTGTCTGTCCGAACTTCAGCTTGCGAAGCCACGGAATGATTATAAATCCAAGTCCGCCCGTTACTGCAAAAGCAACAACTGCGCTGATGATAATTGCAACTGTACTTGTCATTTTATTCTCCTGAATTTTAACTCTGTTTTATTTTATTTCATTTAATATTTCTGCAACTGCCTCGCGCTCATCAAAATGAATTGTGCCGGTTGGCAGAATCTGATAAGTTTCGTGTCCTTTGCCGGCAAGGAGTATGATGTCGTGCGGCTGTGCGTTTTCCATTGCCCACTTGATAGCGTCACGACGGTTCACAACAACCTCGTACGGAGTTTTGGTGTCCTTCATACCCTCAAGAATGTCGTCGATGATTTTTTCGGGATCCTCGCTGCGCGGATTGTCAGATGTAACAACGCAGAAATCCGAAAGCTCTGCGGCAATTTTGCCCATTTTAGGGCGTTTGGTTCTGTCGCGGTCACCGCCGCAGCCGAAGAGCGTTACAACTCTGCCCTCGGCAATTTCCTTGAGCGATGAGATAATATTTTCAAGTCCGTCGGGCGAGTGAGCATAGTCGATAATCACGGTGTAATCAGTGTCTGTGGGTACAACCTCGATTCTGCCTTTTACGCCTGTTGACCTGTTGATGGCGTTAATCACGTCCTCAAGCTCAAAGCCCAGTGTAAGCGCAACCGAAGCGGCGCAAAGCGAATTGTACACGCTGAATCTGCCGGGAATAGGACATCTTACCGTTCCGATTCTGTCGCAGACGAGTTCATACCTTACTCCCTTTGGCGAGAAGGTAACATTGCGTGCCGTGAAATCGCTGTTGATATTCTTAACGCCGTAGGTCTTTACCTCGCAAGGCAGACCGTCAACAATTTTAAGTCCGTTTTCATCATCGACATTTGTAAGGGCAACGTCGCAGTTTTCAAAAAGCATTCTTTTTGCTGCAAAATAATTTTCCCAGGTTTTGTGATAATCAAGATGGTCCTGCGTTAAATTGGTGAACGCGGCAACAAGGAAGTGAATTCCCGAAACCCTGCCCTGCGCAAGCGCCTGTGATGAAACCTCCATAACGCAGTATTCACAATGCGCATCTGCCATTTTTCTGAAAAGCGACTGAAGCTCGTGCGGGTCGGGTGTGGTATAATGCGCCGGAAAAACCTCCTCGCCCACCATATTCTGAACGGTGCCGATAAGTCCGACCTTTTTGCCGACGTTTTCGAGAATCTGCTTGATTAAAAACGTGGTGGTCGTCTTGCCGTTAGTTCCTGTAAGACCGATGAGTTTGAGGCTATCGGCAGGATTGCCGAAAAAGTTTGAACATATAACGGAATACGCGTCGCGTGTGTTATCAACAATAATCTGCCTGTCTAGTCCCAGGTCGTGGTCAACAACTACGGCAACCGCACCGAATTCAAGCATTTCCTTTGCAACAGAGTGACCGTCAAACATCGCACCCTTGATGCATACAAACAGGTATCCTTCCTTTACGAGTCTTGAATCGGAGGTGACCTCAACTGCATCGCAGTCGACATATTCATTTTTAACTTCAATATTTTTTAAAATCTCGGATATTTTCATTAGTGCCTCCTGTTAGTCAAGTACGGAGTTTGTGCTCTTGAACGAAACTGTGATAACCGTGCCGATGTCAACCTCATTGCCGCTTTCAACAGACTGTGCATAAGCAACTACTGCCTCGGAGGTGAGGTTGTTGCCGCTGATTTTGATATTCAAATCCTTGCTTGCAGCGGCACTGTTAGCCTCGCTTATTGAAAGTCCTGTAAAGTCAGGAACCTTTACTTTTTTCTTTTTGCCTTTTTCTGTATAAAGTACAACCGTTCCGCCTGTCGGAATTTCAGAGCCTGCGCTGGGCGACTGTGCCACAACCGTGTCGCCATCGCCCGAAATCTTGTATTTGAGGTTTGAGTTTGTAAGCGTTGAGCGTGCGCCGTCAACCGATGCGCCGATAAGTGAAGGCGTTGAAATAGAAAGGTCTTTTGCCTCTTCCTCGTCGTATTTCGGCTCTATTCCGAGCACCTGCATCGCCTGCTCTGTTACCTGTGCGGCAATCGGTGCGCAGATTGCGCCGCCGCCGAGGTCAACATTTGGCTCATCGCAAAGAATAAGAGCTGCAATTTCAGGCTTATCGGAGGGCGCTATTGCTGCAAAAGATACGATGTACTTATCCTTTTCGCCCTCTTTGGATTCACCGAGCTTTGTAGAGGTACCTGTTTTACCGCCTACGCGGTAACCTGCAACGTAGCCGTTTTTACCCGTACCGTTGTCAACAACCGAACGCATCATCGTGCGAACCTTTTCAGAGGTTTCCTCGCTGATAACGCGCCTTACTTCTGTTTTTTGCGTTTTCTTTACCGTGTTGCCGTTGGCGTCCTTGATTTCAGAAACAATATACGGCTTTACAAGCGTTCCGCCGTTTGCTATTGCACAAATTCCCGTGCATACCTGAAGCGGTGTGAGCGAGTTTGTCTGTCCGAATGACGCCGACGAAAGCTCTACAATGCCGTACTGATTTTCGGGATAGTACTGCGACATAGCCTCACCGGGCAAGTCGATTCCCGTTTTTTGAGTAAAGCCGAACGCGTCAAAGTATTTGAAATAATTATGCACGCCAAGCTTTTGTCCAATTGTGATAAAGAACGGGTTGCAGGAGTTTTCAAGTCCCTGCGTGAGTGTCTGCGTGCCGTGTCCTGCGTGGTAGTGACACTTCATATAATAAGTGTCAACCTGAATACCGCCGGTGCAGGTGTATGTTGTGTCGAGGTCGACAACGCCCTCCTCGAGTGCAGCCGACGCCATAAAGGTCTTGAATACCGAGCCGGGAACGTAGGTGTCGCTAACAGTAAAGTTACGCCACTGATTCTGTATAGCCTCGCTCTCCTTGGTAGCGCGTTCCTTTTTGTTTGTAATCTGTTTTAGCTGCTTTTTTGTTTTTTTGTATGTGATTTTGTAAGGGTCGTTGCAGTCGTAGTCAGGCATTGAACTCATAGCAAGAATTGCGCCTGTGTTGCAGTCCATAACTATGCCGTAAGTACCCTTGCACTGATAGTCGTTGAGCGTCTGCCTGAGCCCTTTTTCAAGGTAATACTGGATTGTCTGATTAATGGTCAGCACAAGCGAGTTGCCGTCGATTGCGTCAATCGAGGTTTCATAATCAGTCGGAAGCTTGTTTGACCTTGCATCCTTTACGGTGATAATTCTGCCGTTCGTGCCCGAAAGCTCGTCGTTGTAATATGCCTCAAGTCCCGAAAGTCCCTGGTTGTCGCCTCCTGTAAAGCCAAGCACCGACGACGCAAAGCTGTCGTAAGGGTAGTAGCGTCTTGTTGTCTGCTCGGTACCGATAATATTGCCAAGCTTGTTTTTTGCAGAGAATTCCGAAATCTTTTCCTTGATGTCGTTTTCAACCTTCTTGGCGACAACAACATACTTGGTGTCCTTTTTGGAGTTGTTGTAAAGCTCTTTTGTTTCCTTTGCGTTAAACTCAAGATAACCTGAAAGTCCGTTAACAACGAGCTCACGCTTTGCCTCGTCATCAATATTTGACGGGTCAATAAAGATGTTCCACACTGTTGCAGACTGTGCGAGAACGTTTCCCTCGCTGTCGTAGATTGTGCCGCGCATCGCAGTGACCTCTGTATCCGAAAGCTGCTGCGACTCTGCCTTTGCTGCCAGCTCGTCATTCTTTACCGTCTGAAGATAAAGAACTCTTGCGCCGTCAGCACAAAACAAAAAGGTGACCGCAACGGCTAAAATGAGAATCCTTTTGAGCATTCCCTTCCTAAAATCAGCCATTATGTCACCTGCTTTCGTTGTAAAATGATATCCCTTTATAAAGCATTTTAGAGAGTTCGGTGAACTCTCATAAATTATATGCTTATTATGATTAATTATTACCCTTCGGCGAGCTGCTTTGGGTCTTTGTTTTTTCGTGAGCCTTTTTTTCGGCAGCCTCTTTTTCCTTTTCAGCCGTCTTTTTTTGCTGTGCGGCAAACTCGTCAACGTTCATATACTGAATCTGATTTGACTTCATCTTTGTCATACCGAGTTTTTCAACGGCATACTTGTCAATCATGCTCATCGAAACAAGCGAATTGAGTTCACTCTGGAGTGAAATGTATTCGCTCTGTGCGTTTGCTATATCGGTTTGCTTTGCTGAAATCTCTTTGGTAAGCTCATTTTTGAGCGCCATCGAGTGCAGCACCATACAAATCATTGCAAGGCAGAAAACAGCAACTGCAGCAACCCTGACAGCCTTAACGAAAGCTGCCTTTTGTTCCTTTTTAAGCTGACTTCTGCTCTTTAACTTTTGATTCTGACGTAGCCTGAGCTTTTCTTCGGGCTTGTCCTGCGGACGAAGCTTTGGCGCGTGCGAGCCGCGCGAAAAGTCAAAAGAATTAATAAGATATGCCGAATCGCTCTGATACGAGTATCTTCTGAAATCATTTGTATTTGTCACTGTTTTCACCTCCTCTTTTAAGAATTACAAATTAATATTTAATTTTTTTAAAACTTAACGAACGTCCTTAATCTCGACGAGCGCGCTCTTGGGTTTTCCTCGAGCTCCGCGTCACTCGGCGACTTTGATTTAAACGGCATTTTGCCAAGAGGCTTTTTGCCGCATACGCACACGGGAAATTCTTTCGGGCAGGTACAGGGATTTTCCCACTGCCTGAAGCGTTCCTTGACCATCCTGTCCTCGAGTGAGTGGAAGGTTATCACGCTCAATCTGCCGCCGCTTGAAAGAACGTCGATTGCGCCGTCAAGCAGATTTGACAGCGCGTCAAGCTCTGCATTTACCTCAATTCTTATTGCCTGAAAGGTTTTGCGTGCGGGGTGTGAATCGCGCATAGCACGCTGCGGATAAGATTTTTTGATTATTTCGACAAGCTCGCCGGTTGTTTTTATTTCGCCGTTCGAGCGTGTTTCTACTATATTCTTTGCGATTCGGCGCGCGAACTTTTCCTCGCCGTAGCGAAAAAGTATGTCCGCAAGCTCCTGCTCGCTGTAAGTGTTGACCACGTCTTTGGCGCTGATTCCCGACTTGCTCATTCGCATATCGAGCGGTGCGTCCTTGTGATACGAAAAACCGCGTTCGGCAGTGTCGAGCTGAAACGAGCTGACGCCGAGGTCAACAAGGATTCCGTCAACAAAGTCAAGCCCGAGGTCCCTTACAATGCTGCCGACGTTCTCAAAATTATCCTGAACAATCGTAACGTTGCCGTAACCGTCAAGCCTTTCGTGCAGAACCTTGATTGCATCGGGGTCGCGGTCAATGGCGATAAGGCGTTTTGCACGCTTTGCAATTTCGCTTGAATGTCCGCCTCCGCCTGCCGTGCCGTCAACTATAATCTTGTTTTCATTTATATCGAGCGAATCAATTGCCTCGTCAAAAAGCACGCTCTTGTGTACAAATTCCATTTTAAATATCGAACTCGTCGAGAATATCCTCGACCTCTTCAACGGAGATTCCGCCGACCTCATCTGCGAATTGCTTGCAGTTCCAGATTTCGACCTTGTTGCCGTTGCCGAAAACAACCGCCTCGTTCTCGTCAATTAAGTCAACGCACTTGCGCAGCTCTTCGTTAAGAAGGAGTCTGCCCTGTCCGTCAAGGCTCATACGCTCTGCGTTTGCGAGAAAGAAGAGTTTGAGCTGCTTTCTCTTTGTATGCTTTACGTTTTCGATGCTCGCAACAAACTTGTCCCATTCGTCAAGAGGATAAAGTGCAAGGCATTTGCCTGTGCCGCGCGATGCTATGAATTCGCTGCCGAGTTCGCCGCGCATATATGCAGGAATAGAGATTCTTCCCTTTGCGTCAATCTTATTAACTCTGTTGCCCATAAGACCGTACTGCATACTTTTTCCTCCTTTCAAAAATGGGATAAGATACAAATCCCCTATTATTCCTTGGAACAATTTGGGATTTGTATGAATTTTTGTGGGATTCCTTACCACTTGTCTATATTATAATAGGCAAATCCCCCATTGTCAAGGAAATATTTTGCGACAGCTTAATTGTAATAGTTTGTAATCTTTTTGTAACTTTCAAACAATTTGCAACAATGTGATTCTATGATATAATGTTATAAAATATTATATAGGAGATACTTATGGAACAAAAAACCACCTGGAGAGAAAAAATCGGTTACGGCGTCGGCGCAATCGGACTCGACCTCAGTTACGGGCTGTTTTACTCGTTTTTGAGCGACTATCTTGTCTCGACGCTCCACCTTGCCGAAGGCTTTCTGCTGCTTCTCACTCCGCTTGCAAGAATTTGGGACGGCATCAACGACCCTATGATGGGCACAATTGTTGACAACACAAAAACAAGGTTTGGCAAATACAGACCGTGGATTGTTATAGGTGCGGCAAGCAACGCCATAGTACTGTTCTTGCTGTTTTCAAAATTTGGAATGAGCGGTGTCCCGCTTTATATTTACATCGCGGTGATGTACATTTTCTGGGGTATGACAAACACCCTTGCCGACATCCCCTACTGGTCGATGATTCCGTCGTTTACAAGCGACCCCGGCGACAGAAATATGGTGTCAACCGTGGCAAGGACCTTCAGCGGTCTGGGTCAGGGCATAATCACAATCGCAACTCCGATTATTGTGCCGTTGCTTTCAAAGGGTACTCAGGAAATTGACAAGCACGGCTACTCGCCGTCGGGTTTTTCAAAATGGGCAGGCATCTGCGGAATTCTGCTGTTTGCGTTTGCTCTGATTTGCGTGCTCTCGACCAAAGAGAAAAACGTTGTCTACGGCGAAAAGAAAAAGTTTTCGTTCAAGCAGATTTTCAAAGTTATCGCAACGAACGACCAGCTTGTTGTGTTTATGATTTTTGCAATGCTGTCAAACGCCGGCTGGTATCTTACAAGCGGCACGGCGAGAACTTACTTTACGCAGGTTGTGGGCGATGGCGTTGCACAGTCAAAGTTTCAGACAATCGGTGCTGTCGGCTCGGTGCTCGGTCTCGGCGTAATTCCCGTGCTGTCAAAATGGTTCAACAAAAAGCAGATTTACCAGATTTCGCTTTGCACAACGATTGTAGGCTATATCGTTATGTACATCTGCGGTCCCGTTATGCAAAACACTCTTGCTTTGAGCATTGCTTACATCCTGTCGTCAACGGGTATTGCGTCAATGTTTGTGTCGCAGACGATTTTCCTTGCGGACATTGTCGACTACGGCGAATACAAAAACGGCGAAAGAAACGAGAGCATCACTTTCTCGATGAAGGGATTTCTTCAAAAGCTTGCATACACAATTCAGACGGTTATTTACTTTGGCGGTCTCGGACTGTTCCACTATTCAAAGCAGGTTGCGGAGACGGGCTCCGTTAACGACGCTACAAAATCGGCAATCGGTTTTATCGGATTCGGCGCTCCTGCAATACTCGTAACGCTGTCACTGATTGTGTTCAGCAAAAAATTCAAGCTCCACGGCGAGCTTGCGGATAAGGTACACGACTTTATTGTTGAGCGACGCGCAGAAAACTAACAAAAAAGACGAACGGATTTTCAATCCGTTCGTCTTTTTTATGTAATTCAGAACTGTTTAAACACCTCTGCGCCGTTTTTAACAAATGCGATAAATTCGTCAATTTCGGCAGAAATT
>CAMPBI010000038.1 GCA_946637545.1 uncultured Clostridia bacterium
AAATCATAAAAGGCATCACAGAATACGGTCATCAGGATTTGATTGTTGATAACACCGGTCTATACAGATAAGAAGAGCGAGGCAACGCCTCGCTCTTCTTATTTTTCTATTTGCTTGCAGGTTACAAAGTCAATACCTGTTTCAAAAAGGTTTTCTATCACTACTTGTCCGAGTTCAATCGGAGTTTCAAGAACAATATCCTCAAGCAATTTCATTGCGTCAAACATTTTGCCTTTGGGTATCGTGCCGTTTGTTTTAACAGGACAGCGCGGCTCGAGTTTGCTGTTTGTTCTGACGGTTGAGGTAACAACCCTTTGCGGATTTGTGACCTCATTATAGCCGTAAGTCTTGCCTCGCGGACAGGCGTTGCCTTTGACCTCGTAATTATTGTCCTCGTCGACAGTGAGGTGACAGCCTCTCGGGCAAGTGATACAAATTAATTCAGTCATTACTCTACCTCCTCTGCCACTACTGTGACTTCATTGCCCTCAATTGCGTCAAGAAGCGCTCTTGAAAGCTTTACTCGTTCCATCTCACCGGGCGCCATATGTGCTCTTTTGAGCTTTGCAACAGGCTTGTCGCCGTCCATAACGGTAACAACACTTGTGCCGAATATCTTGCGCGGACGGAAGAATATTTCAGCGTCCATAGCCTCGCGGTGAATCTGCTGCGGAACTATAAATCCGACACCGTCGCCCTCTTTTACAGCAATTGCATTTTCACGCGAGCGTCTGCCGAGCTTGACATACTCTGCTGCTGCCCTGCCTGCCTTCTGACTTTCACCCGTAACGTAGTCAACAAGGTCGTGAACATGAACAACATTACCGCTTGCAAATATGCCCTCGCACGAGGTTTCCATATTTTCCCAAACTGCAACGCCGTTTGTACCCGGAACGATGTCAATTCCCGCAGTTCTTGTGAGCTCGTTTTCGGGGATCAGACCAACGGAAAGAAGAACAGTGTCGCAGTCAAAGTCAATTTCTGTTCCTTTAATCGGCTTGCGGTCAGGACCGACCTCGGCAATTGTAACGCCCTCTACCCTGTTTTTACCGCGAATGTCTATGATGGTATGCGAAAGATAAAGCGGAATGTCAAAGTCATTAAGGCACTGAACAATATTTCTCTGCAGTCCGCCGGAATAAGGCATAACCTCAACGCAGGCAAGAACCTTGGCTCCCTCAAGAGTCATACGGCGTGCCATAATAAGTCCGATATCACCCGAACCGAGAATAACAACACGCTTGCCAACCATATGTCCTTCGATATTAACAAATCTTTGTGCTGCGCCTGCAGTAAGAACGCCTGCAGGACGGGTGCCGGGGATAGAGATAGCGCCTCGTGTTCGTTCGCGGCATCCCATTGCAAGAACAATTGACTTCGCCTCAAGCACCTGATATCCGTTTTCGGGGTTGACGCAGTGAACAGTTTTATCCTGCGTTACCTCAAGTACCATAGTGTCGCACATAACCTTGATTCCCGTGCCGTCAAGCATCCTGATAAATCTGCCTGCATACTCGGGTCCCGTCAGTTCTTCTTTGAAATAGTGCAGACCAAAACCGTTGTGAATGCACTGATTGAGAATACCGCCGAGTTCTTTGTCGCGTTCAACTATAAGGATGTTTTCAAGTCCTTTTTCGTGTGCTGCAAGTGCGGCAGCAAGACCGGCAGGACCGCCGCCAACCACAATTAAATCATATGTCATAGCATTAGTCCCTCCTTGTCTTTGTTTCGCCTGTCAGGATATAACTGCCTGTATCGTCCTGCAAGATGTCCTCAAAGGCGATTTCTTTATAATTCGCCATAATCTCAAGCACTTTAGGTCCGCAAAAACCGCCCTGACATCTGCCCATGCCGGTGCCTGCGCGACGTTTAATACCGTCAAGAGATACAGGCGGAATCGGAGATTTAAGCGCCTCGACAATTTCGCCCTCGGTAATAGTTTCGCATCTGCAGACCACTCTGCCGTAAGCAGGATTTTTAGCAATAAGATTATTCTTTTCTTCGTCTGATAGGTTCTTAAATCTTATATGCTTACGCGTGTCGATAAAACCGACTTTTTCATTAAGCGGCATTCCTTTTTCAGCAAGCATACAGATTACCTCCTGCGCAATGGCAGGTGCGGCTGAAAGTCCCGGCGACTTGATTCCTGCAAGGTCAACAAAGTTGTCAGCAGCAAACTCAATAATAAAATCATCAGCGTCGCTGTTAGCGCGCACGCCTGTAAAATTGCGTATATTCTCTCTGAAATTGATTGACGGAATCGACTTTAGCGCTCTTTCGCGAACAAAGTCAAGGGATGCTGTTTTTGTTGATGTATCGTCCTTTTCAGAGGCAATAGCATTCGGTCCGACAATAAGATTACCGTGAACAGTCGGCGCAACAAGAACGCCCTTGCCAAGTTCGTTCGGGCACTGGAATACAACATGATTTACCCGCGTACCTTCAACCTTGTCAAGAAGATAGTATTCGCCTGCGCTGGGTGTAATCTTAAATGTCGGCTCGGCAACAATATTGTGAATATCGTCACTGTAAACACCTGCAGCATTGATAACATATGTTGCAGAATACTCACCGCTATTAGTAATAACTTTCCACTGATCACCTTCACGTTTGATGTCGCAAACCTCTGTGTTAAGGAATATTTCAGCGCCGTTATTTACAGCGGTTTCTGCCATAGCAATGCCGTACTCCCACGGATTAACAATAGCGGCAGTCGGTGCGTAAAGAGCGCCGAGCGCAGAATCCGAAATCTGCGGCTCCATTTCGCGCAGCTCCTTTTGGTCAACGATTCGTACACCGGGAACATTGTTCTTAATACCACGCTCATAAAGTTCATTTACAGTATTCATCTCCGATTCGCTGAATGCAACAACCAGCGAACCTATCTGATTATATGCAACATCAAGCTTTTCGCAAATCTCTTTGCACAGCTCATTTCCGCGAACATTAAAGATAGCGCACTTTGTACCCGGCTTCGGGTCATATCCAGCGTGAATGATGGCGCTGTTTGCTCGTGTTGTTTCACAGCAGACATCATTATGCTTTTCAAGAACGGCAATCTTCAGATTATATCTGCTGAGGTAATATGCCGCCGAAGCACCCATAATACCGCAGCCGATGATTAAAACATCATACATTAATTAGCCTCCTTTACAGAATTGTAGTATTTTAACATATTTTATGAAAATATTATACCACAATTTGTACAATATAACAATAGCATTATATATATTTGCCTAATATTGTATAAAAAATAATCGCTTCGGAGTTGCCCGAAGCGACTGAAAAATTGCAAATATTCTATTATTTTATATTTTTCATCAATTCATCGTGATATTCAGACTGCTTGTCACGCACAATTTTTGCAGGGATAAAGCAAAACGCCATAACAAAAGCGGCGCCGAGGAAAAGCTCCATAGGATAAACTATGTCAGCATCATTCGTAACTCCCCTGTTTGCTGTGTTGATTATAAATTGCGAAACGAGCGGACCTACAATCATAGGTACGAGCACGTACATAACCATACGGCAGCCCTGAAAAAGGCCCTCTTTGCCTGTGGGGATATAATCACGGTACGAGGCAGTAAACAGTCCTGACATTATCAGATTTACACCGATTGTCATTATTCCGCCTACAATAAGAATTGCTGTGAGAAGCATCTGATTTTTTCCGATAAAGAATTTTGACGACCAGATGATTATGCTGCCGATTATGCCGACAGTGATTACCGGATAATAAAAGTTGCGTTTGCCGTGCTTGTCCATCGCTGATGATACAATAACCGAACCTACTGCGGAAACAAGCATAATAACGCCTATCGGGATAATATAATTTTTGATTTTCATTGTGCCTTCAACGATGTTGAACAGATAATTAACATATACCTGGTATGCAATTGACGACACCATAAAACCTGCAAGGCACCAGTAAAGCATCCTGTTTTCTTTAATTACAGCGGGCTTTAGCGAATAGATAAAGTCAGACATAAAGGTGTTTTCTTTATTAGGCGTAATCCCTTCTTTGTCCTTCATCAGGACAAGTCCGACAACACCGCCGATTGTTGTGATAAGTCCGAGATATATGAAAAATCTCTTCCAGTCAGCCTGTGTGGCATCAGCATTTGTCATACTGTCAAATCCGCCGAAAACTACCGCAAGTGCAAATAGCGGCATCACTGCAAGAACGGTGTCAACGCGCGCTCTGTTAGCAGTGTTTGAAATATCCGTTACCCAAGTGTTGAAAGCCGCGTCGTTGCTGATTGAGCCGATTATCGACATCACGCAGTCCATAGCAACAACGAGGATTACCATCGGCAGCACTTTTTCGCTGCTCGGTTTCATCGGAACGAGGGCAAACATCATAATGGTAAAGCCCCATATGATGTAGCCTGCAGACACAAAGATTTTGCGCTTGCCGCTTCTGTCGCAAAGTGCTCCGCCGATTAAAGTTGAAAGCGTGGCAAATATTGCAGAAAAGGCAACCATTAGCGTTGTGGCATAAGGCGCTCTTGTAATTTCGTTTTGCATAAAGCGTGAAAAATACATATTTTCCACAACCCACGCAATCTGTCCGATAAGTCCGAACAGAACAATTGAACTCCACATTCTGCCGCCGAGCGCGCCAATCTTATTCTTCATTATTTCACTTCCTACAAGATTTTTCGGGAGGACAAAGTCCTCCCTTAATATTAGCCGTTATTTGATTTTGTAGTTGACTGGGTAGTCTTTGATTTACTCTTACTCTTTGACTTTGATTTTTTAGTAGTTGTGGTTGTCGGAGCTGTGGTAGTTTCAGCCTCGGCAATAAGTCCTGTTGAGGCGATATGCTCTGTCTTTGTATCTTTACCGTAGAATCCGAGCTGTGTCAGCAGTTCGAGCACCTCGAAGTTAAAGAAATCAGAGTTTGCATTTTCGTCAATAATAGTATATGCAGTGGTGCTCTTATCCTCGTACTCAAGTGCATTTTGCAATCCTTCAATACCCTGAACCTCTATACCGTCAACAAAGATATAAACGTCCTTTACCACAATTGTGCCCTTGTACTTGTCCTCAAGGCTGGTTGTTATTTCTGTTGTTTTTGCCTTTGGCGCGGTAGTATTCTCTTCTGGTGAAAATGAAAGATTGCCCGTAAAATAAAGCGCCGCAATCGCTGCCGCAGCAATAACTAAAACAAACAGAAAAATCAGACCTTTATTATGTCCCTTTTGCTCTTTTCTGAAACGGTGACGCGTAAGGGTTGGTCCGTCATCCTCGGTGTGAGTTTCGCTCATCTGTGTTGTTACAGATGATTCCTGATAAGACGCGTCTCCCTTTTTATGTACAACAAGAGGACTATCAAGCTCGACAGGCTCGTCCTGCTCTGCTTCAGAAGATATCTCAATAGCATCTTCAAGCTCTTTGTTTTCAAGTTCTTCTTTCAATTCATCACTCATAATGATCATCCTTTATTAAAAGATATAAATAATATAACATATTTTGTAACTCTTTTCAATAATATATTGAATTTTTGCTAATCTGTTGTTATAATTGAAATATACTAATTATCGGAGGTGCACAATGAAAATTCTTACCTTTGACATCGGCGGCGATTTCATTAAATACGGTGTAGTTGACGGCAATTTCAAACTGCTTGAAACTCACAAAGTTCCTACTCATGCAGAAAAAGGCGGACAGGACCTCATTGAACGCATCATAAAAATAATTGAAAGCTATAAGGATATTGACAGGGTTGCAGTGTCAACCGCAGGTCAGGTTGACAGCGAAAACGGTATTGTTGTTTACTCAACCGGCAAAATTCCCTATTACACAGGAATGATGGTAAAGCGCCTTATAGAAAACAAAACGGGCATTCCGACTTTTGTTGAAAACAATGTAAACGCCGAAGCTATGGGCGAGGCAAAATTCGGTGCTGCAAAGGGTCAGAGTGATTTCATCTGTCTGACTTACGGTAACGGTATAGGCGGAGCGCTTTTCATTAACGGCAAGCTTTACAAAGGCTCCGGCTCTTCGGCAGGAGAACTCGGTCATATGATTATTCACGCCGGCGGAAAGCAGTGCAACTGCGGCGGCGAGGGATGTTACGAATGCTACGCATCTGCAAGGGCACTGATAAATTCAGTTAACAGAGTTGTTAAAGAGCCGCTTGACGCTTTTCAGATTTTTGAAAAGGAAAATTTTGAAAAGCCCGAAATCCGTTCTGAAATTGACAAATGGGTTGATGAAATCATTGTCGGCTTAATCAATATAATTTACACCTTCAATCCCCCGCTTATCGTGCTTGGCGGCGGAATTATGAACGAGGACTACATCATTGATTTGATTGACCGCAAGATTTATAACAAACTAATGGACAATTACAGGAATGTAAATATCGTCCGTTCAAGGCTTGGTAACGACGCAGCACTGCTCGGCGCTGCATACCTCGCTTCAAACATTAAATAATATTAAGGGAGTTCATCAGAACTCCCTTTTTTTAAATGCTATTCAGAATTTCAAGAAATTTTGTGCACTGCTCGATTTTGTTAAATGCCCCCAGGCTTATGCGTACTGTTCCTCGGTCAGAAGTGCAAAAATGCTTGTGTGCAAGCGGCGAGCAATGGTATCCCGCCCTTACACAGACACCCTGTTCGGCAAGTGCGGCAGCCGTTTTCTCGCTCGACCAGTCGGCAAAGTTGAACGAAATCACAGGTACATTGCTGTATTTCTGCGGCTTGGGTGTGTAGACGGTTATACTTTCATTGCCGTAAAGTTCATCATACAGATAAGTGCAAAGCGACATCTCGTGCTTGTAAAGATTATCAATACCGCAATTCTGGATATAATCAACTCCTGCACCGAGCGATAATATTCCACTGTTATTGAGCGTTCCTGCCTCAAAGCCCTCGGGCTTTTCGCTTGGCTGATTGAGGTCAAAGGAATTGCTGCCTGTTCCTCCCTGCAACAACGGTTTTAGCGACACATTATTTGTTATCAAAACACCTGTTCCCATTGAGCCCATAAGCCCTTTATGCCCCGCGCAGCAAAGAACGTCAATATTGTCACGCTCAAGGTCTATGCTCAACAATCCTGCCGTTTGCGCCGCGTCTACAACAAAAAGTATTCCGTGTTTTTTACATATCGCCCCGATTTTGCGAATCGGCAAAACAACTCCGAACACATTACTCGCGTGTGTGCAAACTAACAGACTTGTGTTTGGCTTGATTTTACTTTCAATATCATCAAGGATTTCATCTGTGTCATATGAAAAACTGAACATATCATAATCAACAATTCCGTCCTGCGAAAGCTGATGCGCCACCCTTGCAACGCTATTGTGTTCAAGTGATGAAATCAGAATGTGGTCGCCGCTTTTGACTGCACCTTTAATCGCAATATTGAGCGCCTCTGTGCAGTTTTTTGTGAATACAACATTTTCGGGAAGCGCCGAAAACAAGTCAGCGACTTTTTCCCGTACAGAGTATATTTGCTCGCTGCTCTTAATGCTTTGCGAGTATCCCCCTCTGCCGCTGTTAAATGAATATCGCAGCTGTGCCTCCATTGATTTAAGATAAACGCCAAAAGGTTTTGGATACGATGTTGCACTGTTATCAAAGTAAATCACGGCGTATCTACTCCGCGAACAAAGATATTTTCGTTTTCTATAATTCTGACAACTCTATCAATTTCATCGGTATAAACCTGCACGGCATAACCGCATCCGTCGCCCTTTTTGGGATTTTGAAGACGAATAACGTTTGATTTGATTCCTCTGTATTTCAGGGCATTTTTTGCCCTTTGAGCATTTGTGATTGTGCCGACTTTAACTATATAAAACAAAAAATCACCTCACTGTCATAGTATATTCTATGAAAAAGTGAGGTGATTAGTTATTATAATTTGTTATTCGTCATTTTCTTCAACGATTGTACCGGTAGTTTCAATGTCATCAGAATTTGCAATAGTAAATGCGTCATCAAACTCATTTGCTGCTTCACGGACATCGTTTGCAGTGTCGGAAACAACCTGCTTAACTTCCTTGAACGCAGAGCGAATCTGAAAATATGCAATAATATCTACAACCGCATACACTATCAGCGCAACGCCGATAAACTGCACAACTCCGGCTGAAACAGCAGATGCTTTTGTGATTGCTACAACGCCGAGGATAGAGGTTGCAACCGATAAAAACAGCGTAAACCATCCGAACACAAGGCTTGTGGCAATAATCTTTAATGCAGCATATGCATTGAAAATACCCGATGTCAGAATATAGATGCCGAGCAGTATAACCATAAGCGTTATAATCGCTTTATACTGCGTGCAAACTACAATTCCAAGCACGATACTGAACACGCCGAGAACGCACATAAACGATGAGGAACGCTCTCTGATAAAGCTGATAATCGCAGAAACGCCCATAACTATCGTTGCGGCACCGATAATCAGCGCAAGATATTTCATCGATTCATTCGGGAAGGCGATGAACGCAGCGCCAATTACAATGGCAATTACAACAGAAATCAGTGACGCCTTTTTAATTCGTTGAACAAATTTCATAATTCAGATTATTCCTCAATTGATGCTTCTTCAATAACCTTCTGCGTAATATGCTCGGGGCATCTTTCATATCTTGCAAACTCGGTTGTGAAAGAACCTCTGCCCTGTGTCATCTGACGCATTGAGGTTGAGAATGTTGTCATTTCAGCCTGCGGAACCTCTGCAATGATTTCCTGCATTCCGTCGCCTGTCGGATTCATACCGAGAACTCTGCCGCGGCGCTTATTAATATCGCCGATAACGTCGCCCATAGCGTCGTCGTTACAAATAGCATTGAGAGTAACGATAGGCTCAAGGAGTACAGGCGATGCCTGCGGAATACCGTTTTTGAAAGCGAGAGACGCAGCCATCTTAAAGCTCATTTCGCTTGAGTCAACCGGATGATATGAGCCGTCAAAGAGTGTAGCTTTAACACCAACCATCGGATAACCTGCAAGAACGCCGCGTTCCATTGATTCACGAAGTCCCTTTTCAACTGCAGGGAAGAAATTCTTTGGTACAGAGCCGCCGACAATTCTTTCGGCAAATACAAGCTCTTCGCTGTCGCAAGGCTCAAATTCAATAAATACATCACCAAACTGACCGTGGCCGCCTGATTGTTTCTTATGTCTGCCCTGTGTTGAAACCTTCTTTGAAATTGTTTCGCGGTAAGCAACCTTGGGCTGAACAAGATTTGCTGTAACCTTGTACTTATCCTTCATCTTTGAAAGAGTCACATCAAGCTGCTGCTCTCCAAGACCCGAAAGGATTGTCTGATGTGTTTCGGTATTTGAAACAAATGTGAGTGACGGGTCCTCTTCCATAAGTCTGTTTACAGCATTTGAAATCTTTTCCTCGTCGCCCTTCTTTTCGGGAACGATTGCCATTGAATATGATGCGTAAGGCACAGTAACTCTGTTAAGAGTAACAACGTTGCCCTGTGCGCACATTGTATCGCCCGTCTTGAAAGTAGAAAGCTTTGCAATAGCACAGATGTCGCCTGCCTGACAATCCTTGACATCGCTCTGCTTTGCTCCGAGCGTATTAACAAGCTTTCCGACTCTTTCCTCGTCGCCTGTGCGTGAGTTAACAACCGTCATACCCTGCGTCAGAGTACCTCTGATAACCTTGAAGAAATTAAGCTTGCCGATGAACGGGTCGGCGATTGACTTGAAGCAAACTGCTGCAAGAGCGCCTGCAGGGTCAACAGCAAGTTCAACAGGCTCGTCGTTTGAATCTGTTGCATACTCTGACTTTGGAGCAGGAGCGCAGTTAACGATAAAATCGAGAAGCTGATTAACAGCTTCACCCGTAAGTCCGGAAAGCGCGAACACGGGAACAATTGAGCCGTCAGCGATGCCGATAGAGATGCCCTTGATTTTTTCGTCCTTTGTAAGCGGCTCGCCTTCAAAGTATTTTTCCATAAGCTCGTCGTCAGTACCTGCAACAGCCTCGTTAAATACCTCTTTGATAGCGTCAAATCTTGCCTCGTCATCGTGAGCAGCGTCGGAAGATGTAACCTTTATACCATCGTAGCTGTATGTCTGGTCGTCGAGCATATTGTAATAACCGGCAACCTTACCGCCGCTGAGTACAGGAACTACAACAGGACATACGCTTGTTCCGAATTTTGCAACAAGACCGTTAAATGCCTTGTAAAAATCTGCTCTTTCGTCGTCCATCTTTGTAGTAACAATGATTCTTGCCATACCCTTCTTGGTTGCGTTCTTAAATGCTTTTTCAGCGCCTGCTGCAAGGCCTGAACGGGCAGAAACAACAATAACTGCCGTATCTGCTGCACGCATACCCTCATTAGGACCGATTGCAAAGTCGAACAGACCCGGAGTATCAATTATATTTACTTTTGTATTCTCATAGTTAAACTGAAGAACAGATGAAGAAATACTGATTCCTCTCTTTTTTTCTTCTGCATCACTGTCTGAAACAGTGTTGCCGTCGGCAATTTTTCCCATTCTCTCGGTAACGCCTGCTACATTAAGCATAGCCTCTGCAAGAGTAGTTTTACCCTTTGAGGCGTGACCGAGCAAGGTGATATTTTTAACTTTACTCATAAATTTTCCTCCAAAAAATCATTTGTATAAATTGTACAACATATGAGGTGTTATGTCAACAGAAATTAAACATTTTTAACACAGTTAACAAATTTAGAGCCTTTAATTTGTCATTATTACTGATACGACGGATTTGGCAGGAACTGTAAAGAGTTGATTTTGAATACTATCTGTCGATATAGTGTTTTCAAGGTCGCAGCATTCGCTTGTCAGATAGTAGTCAGCGTGGGAGTAACCGAGAGAATCAATATATGTTTCACAGTCGGTATCGGTAGTATTTACATATACCACAACCAGACTGCCGTCCTTATTAACAAACGCACAGGAAATCAGACTACTGTCGTTGTCGTCGCAATCTACTCGAACTGCACCCTCGCGAATAAACTTTGAAAAATTGCCGAGACACCAGAGCCTTTTAGATGTGAACACCTCTTTTGCGGTGCTGTCCCAAACTGCATCGCCTACAACAGGCGCGTCGTAGTACACAAGTCCGTCGGGATAATATCCGCCCGATACAGCGGTCCACCAGTTCCACTCTGTTGCATCAAGCACCGTTAAATCCTCAAGCACCGTTCTTGCAAGATGAACGCCGTGTTCCATACCCATTCCGTTGAAATCAAATCCGGAGAGAGTCTGCTGGTAGTCCCACACGCCCGTGTTGCCGTCGTTTGTCATCTGACAGTATTCAGTGCAGGCGATTTTATAGTCGGGATAATTCTTGTTCATATATTCTTTGAAAGCAGCCTTGTCAGACTTGTTGTTCCAGTAGGAATGCAGTGTTACGGTATCGTAATATCTTTTAATAGTTTTATCTGTCTGAAGCGGCTCAAAGTAAGTTTTAAAGCAATCTTCAAACATCAAATCCGGATTCCAGAGAGTACCCGAAACGCCGCAGGATTCAAACATTGAAAACTTATATGGCTTATCAGCGCCGGCAATAGCAAGCTTTGCGACAAGCGCTTTCATATCGGCAGGAGTGTAGTAACAGCCCTCCTGACTCATATAGCCGCCTGCGTCGCACGACCACGCATACTGCGGCTCGTTAATCGGTGAAACATCGACCACATTATAGCCCTCGTCAATAAAATGGTCTGCACAGTCAGTCAGATACTTTGCATAAATATCATAATTTCCGCGGGCAAGATTAGTGTTGTAGCTGTCTTTTTTGAAGAAAACGTCATTTTCCCAGTAGCCGTCCTCGTGATAGGAGCAGTAGCCCTTGCCGTTAACCGTAATCTGCTTTGGCGGCGAGTTGGCAAAGAGAACGACGCGCAAATCGTCGGCATATTTATTAGCAATTTCAAGCGCTTTTTGCGCGTTGGCATCTTTAGTCCAGTCGTAGTTGATTGTATAATCGGACCAGACAGAATTGCTCGCCTGCGTGCCGTCGATTGAGTCAATAAATGTTTCTGCGCTCTTTCCGCGGTCAACCTTGTCGTCAGTATCGGTGCCTGCACCGAGGTTGTAACGGTAAATGTTCAGACCTATTCCCTCGTCTTTAGAATAAAGCAGTTTGATGAAATCATCGGCATTTTCCCATCCGCCGACCTTTTGAGCCCACCAGGCGCCCGACGCGCCAAAGCCTGTGATAGTCTGATGAGTTTTTGTGAGGTCAATGGAGGTTTTATTGTCGGTTTTTATGCTTGTTACTGCAGATACAGCGGAGGTATAATTCTTTTTATTAACCGTTCTGATTGCGTAAACCCTAAAGGAGTAATTCGTATTCGGCTTTAGTGAATTAATAATTACGTAATTTGCTTTTGATGTAACCTTTGAGGCGCTGCTCCATGCGGAATCGGTATACTGAACTGTGTACGATGTAGCGCCTGTAACCTTTGACCAGGTGACCTTGGCAGAACTACTGCCCTGTTTTTCAGCCTTAACCCCTGTTGCCTTTGCGGGCAAGGTGGACGTTGTTACCTTGGCAGAATAAGCGGAATAATACTTTTTCTTCTTTACAGTTTTATAAGCCTTAACACAGTAAACATAAGTTGTTGCAGCCTTGAGTTTTGTGAGTTTAAAAGATGTCTTTGATGTAGTACCTTTTTTGACATATTTCTTTTTAGAATACTGATATATAACATATCCGTTTGCGCCGCTCGCCTTTTTCCATTTTAAAGTGGCAGTATTCGTCGTTGTAACAATGCTCAAAGCAGCAGGCTTTGCAGGTGCTTTGACTTTTGCTGCAAGTGCATTAATCGGCATTGAAGACACAAGCATTACTATTGCAAACAAAAATGAAAGAAATTTAACTGTTTTTTTCATAAAAATTACTCCTTTACTCTTCTTGTTTTTATTATACAATTATTTGGATTTGTTTACAATAATTTTTTCTTGCATAAATATTATAAATACTGTATTATATATTAGAAACGGAATGGAGGAATACTAATGGACAAGAAAACTGTTGATTTAGCACTGCTTGACGGCGTATTAAACGAATACGCAAACGTCAAGGGCAGTCTTATTACAATTCTGCAGCACACCCAGGATATTTACGGTTACCTTCCGAAAGAGGCAATTGAGCTTATTTCGGACAAAACAGGTATTGCGACATCGGAAATAATGGGAGTGGGTACTTTTTACACACAGTTCAGATTTGAGCCTGTCGGAAAATATCTGATTATGCTCTGCCAGGGTACTGCCTGCCACGTTAATTCGAGCGAGCTTATTCTTGAAACAATCAAAGACGAGCTCGGTATTGACGACGGGCAGACAACAGAGGACGGCTTGTTCTCGCTCAAATGCGTTGCATGCCTGGGCTGCTGCTCGCTTTCCCCCGTTATGATGATTAACGAGGACACTTACGGCAGTCTGACACCTGATAAGACTAAAAAGATTCTTAAAGAATTGAGGGAGGCTGCTGTATGAGAATAGTAATCGGTCAGGGCTCCTGCGGAATTGCTGCAGGTGCTGAAAAAGTCAGGAAAGCGCTTCTTTCCTGCGATGTTAACGCTGATATTTCTATCGCAGGCTGCATAGGTATGTGTTACCTTGAGCCTATTGTTGACATCTATAACGGCGACAAGCTAACAAGGCTTGTAAAGGTCAGCGAAAATGACGCTGAAAGAATCGCCGAATATACTAAAACAAGCGACGAATCGCTGATTGCTGATTTAATCGTATCTGACGAGGATAACGAGTTTTTAACAAAGCAAACCCGTATTGCCCTTCGCAGATGCGGCGTTATCAACCCTGAAGAAATTTCTGCATACATAGACGCAGACGGGTATACAGCACTCAAAAAGGCTGTATGTGAAATGACTCCCGAGGATGTTATTGAAACTATCAAGGTGTCAGGACTTGCAGGAAGAGGCGGCGCCGGCTTCCCCACATGGTTTAAGTGGAACGCTGCACGTCAGAGCGAGGGTGATGAAAAGTATCTTATCTGTAATGCTGACGAGGGCGACCCCGGTGCATTTATGGACAGGGCTGTTATTGAGTCAGACCCTCATAACCTTATTGAAGGTATGCTCATCGGTGCATACGCAATCGGCGCAACGCACGCTGTTGTATACGTTCGTGCTGAATATCCGCTTGCCATCAAGCGCCTTAACCGCGCTATTGAACAGGCAACAGCTGAAGGAATTATCGGAAATAATATATTCGGCACTGACTTTTGCTGCGATTTCACAATCAAAGCAGGTGCCGGCGCATTCGTTTGCGGCGAAGAAACTGCGCTTATCGAATCGCTTGAGGGACACAGAGGTATGCCCAGGTTAAAGCCTCCGTTCCCTGCGCAGTCCGGATTCTGGCGCAAGCCCTCAAATATCAACAATGTTGAAACCTTTGCAAACGTTTCGTGGATTATCAATAACGGCGGCGAGGCTTTTGCCGCAATGGGAACCGAAGGCTCGAAGGGTACAAAGGTTTTTGCTGTTACAGGTAAAGTAAAGCGCAGCGGTCTTGTTGAAATCCCTATGGGTAAAACTCTGCGTGATGTAATATTTGACATCGGCGGAGGTATGAAGGGTGACAAGCCTTTCAAAGCTGTACAGATGGGCGGCCCATCCGGCGGATGTATTCCTGCTGACCTCATCGACACCGTTATAGACTACAAAGCGCTCGGCGCAACCGGCGCTATAATGGGCTCGGGCGGTATGGTTGTTATGGACGA
>CAMPBI010000039.1 GCA_946637545.1 uncultured Clostridia bacterium
CTTGCTAAATGATGCCGTCCTCCTTGAGTGCCTCAATCAGCCTTTCGGTGTTTTTGCCGTCGTGGAAGGCAACAATCTTTGAATAGCGTTTTTTGTATTCCTCGCTCTGCGGGGAATTATAATTTTTCTCAATACTTTCCGAAAGTCCGTCGGTGTTGTAAAAAACATCGCCGTAAACATTGCTTTCGTTGAGCATAAGCTGCGTGCTTTTGCCGTACTTGCTCATACATTCGTCCTTTTCCTCCCAGTAGAAAATAACATTCGTACCGCGGTAGAAGGCGTCGTATGCAATTGAGGAATAGTCGGTGATGAGCACCTTTGTCTTTTTGAGAATGTCGTCGTATCTGACGTCAAGAAGAATTTTTTCCGTGATGTGCTCGGGAATCTTTTTAAGCTCGTTTAGCACAAGCGGATGAGGCAGAATAATAACCTTGTCTTTTAGTCCGTCGGGAACGGCGTCGTAAAGCCTCATCAGCATTTTGAAATACTTCGTTTCCGTAAAATCCTTGCGCGCCTGGTTGATTTCCCATGCACGCCATGTCGGCATAATCGTGATTCTGTCGGCGTCGGAGTCCAGAACACTCTTGTCAAACTTCGGCAGTCCCGTTATGTACAAATCGTCGCGCTTGTGCCGTCCCAGAGTCATAAAGTGCTCTGCCTCCGCCTCGGAGGAGGTAACAACGCGGTACAGACCGTTGAGCTTTTTGCGCCTGAACATCGTGCGCGCCTCTGAATTGAGCGACACCATATACATAACGCCGTGCTGCAGGAATACATAGTTTAAGTTTTTGCTCTGTATTTTATCAAGCGCATGCCTGTTGAGAGTCTTGAGGTCAACTGCGTGAACAAGCGCCTCGGTGCCGATAAAGCTCTTTGATTTAAAGAAATACAGATAATGCCTGAAGGTGTATTTTATAAGAATATTTTTGCGGTATTTTTCGGGAACGTCGCCGAGCGCTTCTTTTGTGATGATAAAATAAGCGTTTTTGTATCCGACGTCAATCAGCTTTTCAAACAGAACGCTGGCGCTTTCCTCGTATTTCGCCGAGTTCTTTTCGTAAAGAATAACAAGCGATTTACTCTTTTTCGTGCGCCAAAGCTTTGCGCAGTAGTATGCAATACTCTGCAAAAATCTCTGCGACAGCTTGTCTGATTCGTTAAACGAGCGAACGTAGATGTTGAGCCTGTTATTTTTCGATTGCCTGAAAACTGCAACGGTGTTAGTCGCTTTGTCAAAGGTCATCTGACCCTTGAGCTTCATAAATCGTCCGAGCGTGAGCGATGTGTAGGTCGTGTGGTACCTTACAATATAGCCCTGATTATTTCTGTAATTCAGAAAAACATTGTTTGTCGCAAGCATTTCCGAGGTGTCGCTCATCCTGATGCTAAACGAGTAAAAGCCTCGGTGAACACGCCTCGAAAGTGACTTGTTTGCGTAAAACTTAACGGGAATTTCGTTTTCATTAACCGTCAGCCACACATCCTTCAGACGTGTTTTAATAGGCGCCTTGAACTTGAAGTAACTGAAACAAATCAGTTTGCCCTTTCCGCGTATGTAAAAGGGAATAACATTTTTCATATACGAGTTGCTGCGGAAGCTTCCGTCCGCCAAATGCTCCTCGTTTTCCTCGGCGGCAAAGAGCCTGTCCTCAATTTCGCCGTATTCAACAGGAGTGAATCCGCACTTTTGTTCAAATGCCTTAACACTCTTAACAGTTTTGAGCGTCTTGTCAGAATATGCAAGGAATTCACCGTGATTGATGTAAAACTTTTCACCCGTCAGTTTTGACAGCACGCCTGAAAATACGGAGCTTGTGCAAACAAAGTCAACAACTCTGTCGGGATTTATTGAGTACAGTATTCTGTGCGCCTCACGCTTGTAAAAATCGTCAAGCGTTTTGCTGATGCGGCGGTTGCCTCTTGACAGACGGTACGAAATGTACTCCTTGAGCGTGAACTGAAATGCGTTGAGCGTTCCGAGTGTTGTAACGTTTTCGCCAAAGGATTCGTAAAGGAATTCCTTTTTATACTTTTTCAGCCCCTTGCGGTAAACGATTATGTGGTGGTAATCGGGGTTTTCGTCAATGTAGCTCTTGATTCCGCGGTAGTACGATTTTGCAAGTCCGCCTGCAAAAATCACGCAGATTTTTTTATCTGTGTTCTGCTGTTTTTGCGGCTTTATAGCTTCGCTTTTGCCCTCGACCATCAGTTCAAAAATTCGTTCGCACGAATCAATTCCGCCGTTAGGGCAGTACTCTTTTATAAATTCGTCGTACGGCTCTGCCGGTCTGTCAAGCTCGTCAATAAGCGAGTTAACATTTTCGCAAACGGGGAAGGGTAGCTTTTCAAACGGAATGTAAACGCCTCTCTTGCTGAAGTATTCAACCTTGTCATAAGCAAATAGAATAATCTTTTTGCCAGTTATCGCAAAGTCAAAGAACACACTCGAGTAGTCGGTAATAAGTCCGTCACAGGCGTTTAGTACCTCGTAGGTGTCGTATTCCTTTGGAAAGCTTCTGATGTGCTTAAACTTTTTCGTGTCGATACCCTGCGACAGCAAAAAGTGCAGATTCAGCAGAATAACCTGGTCGTCCGCCAGCTTTTTGTCTATCTGTTTGAGCATCTTCGTGGTGAATCTTATCTGGTCCTTTGTGTTTGCCTTTCGTCCCTTGCCTCGCCAGGTCGGCATATATGCAAACACCTTTTTGTCAGCGAGACCAAGCCTCTCCTTCATATCCGTTTCCTGCGCCTTGTCGTAAAAAACATAGTTACGCGGATACGCGGTTATGATAATATTGCTCTTGATAACAGGCCACAAATCGTAGTCCTTCATAAAGACATCGCGCGTAAATTCGTTCGGGAACAGCGCATAGTCGCTCATAAGATAATTCTTCTGAATATTTGCAAGCGATGCGTTGTTCGAGTTATCCGACTTTCCGAGCGTCTTAAGCGGCGTTCCGTGCCAGGTGTTCAGAAATACCTGCTCGCTGCGCTTTATAAAATACGGCGGAAACGAGTTGTCCGTCATAATGTATTTTGCAGTTGCAAGACATTTGTGATACAAATCGGAGTTGAGCTGCGTGATGATAACGCCTTCAAAGCCGTAAAATTTCATACGCTTTTTTGCGCTTTCCTCCGTTGTTTCCTTAACTACAAATACGACTCTGTAATCCTTCCAGCGCTCATTCGTGCAGATTTCGCGCAGCATTGAAAACATATTGCCGTTGATATTCGTCCCCTGACCGCCTTCAACAAGAACAAGTTTGTCGTCAACAGGCAGCGAAAGATAATCAACATATTTGTTAGTAACCTTTGTTTTAAAGCCCTGTGCTTTTTTTATTAATTTTTTGATTCTTGGCATTTTAAACCTCTGTATAGTGCTGATTAGTATATGTCCTATTATAATATACAATAAGAAAGTAGTCAAATAAAATTGATAATTTGAATAAAAGTCTTTTTATTGTCAACCTGATATGATATAATAATGCTTATGGAAAACGAAGTGCTTGAAAGAATAACGGGAACGGTTGAGGAGGTATCCTTCTATAACGAGGATACCGGTTTTTGCGTTGCCGAAATCAATACAGGCGAAGAGGGCGTAACAGTAGTCGGCGCAGTCGGCGAAATAGCTGTCGGCACCGATGTGGAGTGCGAGGGTCACTGGGATTTTCACGCCTCATTCGGACGGCAGTTCCGCGCCGAAACGGTACGCCAGACGCTGCCCGAGGATGTCAGCGGAATCCTTCGCTATCTCTCATCGGGTATTATCAAGGGCGTCAGAGGCTCAACCGCGCAGAAAATTGTCGATTCTTTCGGCGCGGACTCCTTCAGCGTTATTGAAAACGAGCCCGAACGCCTTGCCTCAATCAAGGGCATAAGCCGCGCAAAAGCGCGCGAAATCAGTCAGAGCTTCAAAACGCAGTTCGCCTCACGCGAAACGATTATTGAGCTGACAGCGCTTGGGCTTACTCAAAAGCAGGCGCTAAAGGTGTATCAGCTTTTCAAGGGCGATGCGCTTGACATTGTGAGAGCAAACCCCTATGCGATTGTCGGCAGCGCCGCAGGAATATCATTTTATACCGCCGACGAAATTTTCGGCAAGCTCGACGAGCAGCCGCCCTATCATTTCAGAGCACAGGCAGGCGTTGTCGAAATTGTAAGACACAATCTTAACAACGGTCACACCTGTATTCCGCGCGACAAAATCTTTACTCCTGCGTGCGAGCTTCTCGGCTGCGAGGCGGATTATGTTGAAATTGCAATAGACAACTGCATCGAGGATAAAGCCCTTGTGCAAAAGGAGATAAACGGCAGAGAATTTCTTTTTTTGCCGGAAATATACCGCGCGGAAAGCTCAATAGCCGACAGAATCAGGGTGATGCTGCGGTTTCCACCCGAACAGAGCGAAATTTATACCTCCGAGGTTTATTCTTTTGAAAAGGCAAACGGCATTGAATTTGATGAAAAGCAGCGAGCTGCAATTGAAATTGCCGTAAACAAAGGAATTCTGATTCTTACAGGCGGTCCGGGTACGGGTAAAACGACCACGGTCAAGGGCATAATTTCGCTGATGAAAAACAGGGGAATGAAGGTCGCCCTTACTGCCCCCACGGGCAGAGCCGCCCAGCGTATGGAGGAGCTTACCGGCTTTGAGTCCAAAACGATTCACCGTCTGCTCAAGGTCAAGATGTCCGAGGACGACGGCGCGCAGACCTTTGAACACGATTTGCGCAATCCGCTTGATTTTGACGCCGTTATTGTCGACGAGCTTTCTATGGTTGACGTCACGGTGTTCGCGGCGCTTATGGACGCTCTTCCTCTTCATTGCCGTCTGATTATGGTAGGCGACAAGGACCAGCTTCCTCCCGTCGGAGCAGGCAACGTTCTTCGCGACCTGATAGAAAGTAATTTGATTGACGTTATCACGCTTGACAAGATTTTCCGCCAGGCGATGAAAAGCCGTATTGTCACCAACGCTCACCGCGTTGTAAAGGGTGAAATGCCCGTAACAGACAATTCCGCCGAGTCCGATTACTTTATGCTCAAAGAGGACAGCAGGTTCAACGCGCCCAAAAAGATTGTTGACCTTGTGACCTCGCGAATTCCCGTGTCGTACGGCTTTGACCCTATGAGCGATATTCAGGTTCTGTGTCCCAGCAAGGTCGGCGAGGTCGGCACACAAAATCTCAACAAGCTTCTGCAGGCACGCCTCAACCCGCCGTCGCGCGAAAAGGCGGAAATCAAAAACAACGGCTTTATGCTTCGCGAGGGTGACCGCGTTATGCAGATAAAAAACAACTACGATGTTCCCTGGTTCAGAAAGGGTGAAAGCGGGCAGGGCGTTTTTAACGGCGACATAGGAATACTGCGCGCCATTGACCGTGCAAACAATCTGATTCAGGTAAAGTTTGACGACAAAGAGGCTATGTATTCGGGAGAAAATGTGCGTGAGCTTGAGCTTGCCTACGCAATGACAGTTCACAAAAGTCAGGGCAGCGAGTTCGACGCAGTCGTTATGCCCGTTCTTGCAACACCTCAAAAGCTTGCGTACCGCAATCTGTTTTACACCGCGCTGACTCGTGCGAAAAAATTGCTTGTGGTTGTCGGCAACGAGCAGAGCGTAAAAGCAATGGTCGAAAACGACAAAAAGTCCCGCCGCTTTTCCGCACTGAAATATTTTATTGAAAACAGTGAAGAATTATAATATAATATTATTACATATTTGTCTCCCTTGCTAAAGGGAGGGGAACCTCTTACGGTGGAGGGATGGTCTTTTCCTTAACATTAATATTTTGATTTAAAGGACTATCCCCTCTGTCACTTCGTGACATCTCCCCTTTGACAAGGGGAGCAATAAGGTTGGTGATTATATTGTTTGGTTACGATTTAGGAATAGACCTCGGCACAAGCTCAATCGTTATCTCGGTGCCCGACAAGGGCGTCGTTGTCAACGAGCCGAGCTATGTTGCCTTTGATATAGAAACTGAAAGAATACTTTACGCCGGCAGACGCGCCTACTACCTTCAGGGCAGGGAGCCCATCGGAGTTGAGGTTGCGCAGCCAATCAAGGACGGCGCAATCAGCAACTATTCTCTCACACAGCAGATGGTAAAGTATTTTATTGACCGTGTTATCAAGAAGAGCATTTTCCGTCCGCGCGTTGTTGCAAGCGTTCCTGCGCTCGCAACAGATGTGGAAAAAAGGACGCTCATTTCCGTTATTGTTTCGGCAGGTGCTCGCTCGGTTTGCCTTGTTGAAGAGCCTCTTTGCGCTGCGTTCGGAGCAGGAATCGACCCGATTCATCCAAGCGGCGTGTTTGTTATTGACATCGGCGGCGGCACAACCGATATGGCGGTTGTTACGCAGGGCGCGATGAGCCAGACCGAAACTGTCAGAATTGCAGGCAACGACTTTGACGCAGAAATTATGCGCTATATGCGCGACAGGCACGAAATCTTAATCGGTATCAGAACTGCCGAGGAAATCAAGCGTGCAATCGGCTGCGCCGTTCCACGAGAGGAAGAAGTCAAAATGACCGCAAAGGGCAGGTCTGTACAGGGCGGAATGCCTATGGTGGTTGAGGTCAGCTCAAACGAAATCTGCGAGTGCCTCAAGCCGCTTTTAACAGAACTCACCTCCGCCGCGCAGGTGATGTTTGAGCGCACCTCGCCGCAGCTCGTTGCTGATATTACATCAGGAGAAGTGCTGCTCACGGGAGGCTGCGCCGAAATGTACGGTATGGACAAGCTTTTTGCCGAGGCGCTCGGTCTTGAGGTGCGCGTTGTGCCGCATCCGAATCTTTGCGCTGCAAAGGGAGCGAGCATTGCGCTGTCAAAAATGCACATTCTTGACAACTATGGCTATCGCTTTAAAAACAAGGACGATGTCAGAATAAGATGATTCAGAATTGAGGAAAACTATGACTGCTTTCGCAAAGCTTCATCCTGTTACAAAGGTCGCATTTTTTGTTGCGGCTTTTGTTTTGACGCTTGCGGCAGGCAATCCCGTTTTTTCAGCTATATCGCTTTGCACCGCTTTGCTCTGTATGACGCAAAGCGGCGGCAGGGCTTTTTTTAATTCAACAGTTTTTTCGTTAATCATCGTCGCAGTCGCAGGACTTTTCAATATGCTTTTTGCCCACTACGGCAACACTGTGCTGTTCACAGTGGGCGACACGGATTTTTTACTCGAGCCTCTGTTTTACGGACTTAATCAGGGCGTCGTTATGGTCGGCGTTATGCTTTGGTTTCGCGTTTTGTCCTATGTTCAGGACAGCGCCGAAACGGCGTATCTTTTCCGATTTGCACCGCGCACGGCACTTCTGTTTTCAATGGTGCTCGGCTTTTTACCGCGATTCAATTCAAAGCTGCGCGACATACGCGACGCGCAGAAAGGGCTTTGCAGCAGTGCCGACAAGAGCTTTTCATATAAATGCAAAGCGGCGCTGTCAAATCTGTCGGCGCTTGTCACCTATTCGCTTGAAAGCAGCATAATAACTGCCGATTCAATGACGGCGCGTGGATATAACTCGCGTGCCGTTTCGCCCTCGCGGTACAAAATGACAGCGCGGGATTTTGCCCTGACAGCATATTTTTCGTTGTCGTTTTGCTACATAGTTTTTGCAAAAATCTCGCACAGACTTGTGTTTGTGTTCGAGCCTGATATATATTTCAAATCAAATGACATTGCGGCAACCGTCTTATTCGGCTCTTTGATGCTGGTGCCGTTTGCGGTGGAGATAACGGAGGTGATTTTGTGGAAGCGTGCAAGCTTGAAAGCGTAAGCTTTACCTATCCCGCAAGGGATTTCAAAGCGCTTGACGGCGTGTCTTTCGGCGTTGACGAGGGCGAGTTTTGCGCTGTAATCGGTCAGTCTGCCAGCGGAAAATCAACCCTGCTGAAGCTGCTGAAAAAAGAAATTGCCCCCCACGGAACACTCACGGGCAGCGTTTCTGTCAGCGGTGCTGTCGGATATGTCAGCCAGAATTTCGAGGAGAGCCTTGTTACAAACCGTGTTCGCAGCGAACTCGAGTTTTCGCCGGTAAATGCGGGTATGACACGCAGTGAAATTGAACTTCTTGTTGCCGAAACGGCGGCGTATTTTAACCTTGAAAACAAGCTCGACTGCGAAATCAGCACTCTTTCGGGCGGCGAAAAACAGATTCTCTCGCTCGCGTCCGTAATGATAATGAAACCCGACCTTCTTGTCCTCGACGAGCCTGTGTCGCAGCTCGACCCTGTGTCCGAGGCGGCGTTCTGGGATACTCTTCGCACAATGCGACGCGACTTTGGCACGACTGTGGTTGTGGCAGTCCACAATCTGAAAAACATCTTCGATATGGCAGACACCCTGCTTGTTCTGGACAACGGAAGGCTTGTGATTAAGGATGAAAAATCAGCCGTTTCAGAGTATCTGAAAAGCGAAAATCACCCGATGGCAGGCACCTTCGGCGGTACAGTAAATCTTGAGGGCGACAGCCTGTCACTCGGCGAGGCTGCCCTGACTGCAAAAAATATTTCGTTTGCTTACGAGCGCACAAATGACATTCTGCAGAATCTTGACATAAAGCTGTATAAAAACAAGATTAACGCCATTGTCGGCACAAACGGCAGCGGAAAGTCCACACTTTTAAAGGTGCTTTGCGGCGTCAGAAAAGCGTACAGGGGCAAGGTAAAAACAGAGCTTAAAATATCTATGCTGCCGCAAAATGTTTACGACCTGTTTACGCACGACTCCTGCGGCGAGGAGGTGCAGTTCGGTGAAATCACCGACTACCTCGGCATCGGCGATATTGCCGGTTTTCACCCATATGATATTTCGGGCGGTCAGGCACAGCGCCTCGCGCTTGCAAAGGTGCTTCAGACCGGCGCAGACATTCTGCTCCTTGACGAGCCTACAAAGGGCTTTGACTGCGTTATCAGAGCAGAGCTCGGCAAGCTTCTCAAAAGGCTGTGCGCCGACGGCAAAACGGTTGTAATCGTTACTCACGACCTTGCATTTGCCGCGCAGTATGCAGACGTCGCCTCGTATCTTTCGGGCAAAAAAATTCTTGCGACAATGCCGAAAAAAGAGTTCTTTTCGCATCTTCGTTTTTTCAGTACAAAGGGGTGACGGAATGAAACAGTTTTTTGTTGCATTTTCGCTTGTGCTGTCGCTTGTTATGACGGTGCTGTGGCAGGTGCTTCTGTCAGACAGCGTTAATTTCTACATAGTCAGCGCTGCGCTGCTTGTGCTGTCGATGCTGCCGTTTTTCATTTCCTTTGAATTGAGGAGTATAACGCCGCGTGAAATAACGCTTACAGCCACCCTGATTGCACTTGCGGTAGTGTCGCGCGCTGCATTTTACCTGATTCCGCAGGTCAAGCCGATTGCCGCAGTGGTCATCGCTTCGGCAGTCTGCCTCGGCGCGCAGCGCGGATATATTATCGGGGCGTTTTCGGCATTTATTTCCAACTTTATTTTCGGGCAGGGAATATGGACGCCGTTTCAGATGGTAGCCCTCGGGCTTGTCGGATTTATCGCGGGCGCAGCGTTTGACAAAATGCGCGCAAACCGATTTACACTGGCAGCACTCGGCTTTGTGCTGGCGTTCGCGGTGTACGGGCTTATCGTCGACTTGTCAACAATTCTTGTTATGTACGGCGAGCATATAACATGGCAGGGCGTAATCGGCGTTTATGCAACAGGCGCGCTGTTTGACCTGGTGTTCGGCGTGTCAACAGCAGTGTTTTTGTTCGCTTTCGGCGAGCCGTTCATACGCAAAATTCAGCGAGTTGATACAAAGTACGGTCTGACCGCCCGCTGGTAACTGACAACTATTCACTATTCACTTCAATGTCAATTAAAAATTGACATTGAATAACATAAGTGATATAATCTTTTGCGTAAAAAATGAAATAAAGGAGTTCTTAAAATGAAGTTTTCTGAATTTCCGAAGGCGGTCATCAGCGAAAACGTTGATTATACCGTCAAAGAAATAACTAATGTTATCAAGCGTTACGGACCGCGTGAGTCGGGTAACGGCAACTGCTACGCAGTTCAGAAGCATCTTAAAAAGGAGATGGATACCTTCTGTGACGAAACAGGCTTTGAAGAGTATCAGATGGCACCGAAGGCATTTTTGCATTTTACAAAAACCGTGTCGCTCCTCTTCATCGCAGCAGTTGTAATTCCGCTTCTGCTCGTGTTCCTCGATGTTTTTGACACAGTAGGCAAAAATGTATTTTTTGTTCCGCAGATTATTGCAGGCTGCGCAGCGCTCATCGCAATTTGCATTGCAGTTCTGCAGCTTGGATTTTACCTTCCGTTTTGCGATATTTTCTACAAGAAAAAGCCCGCACACAATTTTTACGCAGTGCGCAAGCCGCAGGGCGAGGTTAAGAAAAGATTGATTATTTCCGGCCACGTTGACGCCGCATACGAGTGGCGCCACCTGCTTTACAGCAAAAACGTAAATCTTATGTTTCCGCTTATGGCATGGACGATTTTCGGCGCAATTCTTTCGATTGTTGTGTCAGTAATCTCGATTGTGGCAATGTTCAAGTCAATGGGCACGTTCGGTGAATTTATGGCAAATTACGGATTTTATATCCACTTTTTCACCGTGCTTGCAATGATTACGCTTTTCTATTTCGTTGATTTCAGCACAATATCACCGGGTGCAAACGACAACCTCACCGGCACATATGCTGCAGTATGCGCAATCCGTATGCTCGATATGGCAGGCGTTGAGCTCAAAAATACCGAACTCGTTGCAATGATTACCGACGGCGAGGAGGCAGGACTCAAGGGCACAAAGGCGTGGGCAAAGGCTCACAAGGAGGAGTACGCAAATGACGGTGTTGAAACAGCCGTTCTCTGCGTTGACACTCTCACCGACCTTGAATATTTCAACGTATACAGCCGCGATATGAATTCGCTTGTTAAAAATGACAAGGATTTCAGCGAGTTTGTAAAAGATGCCGGCGCTGACGCAGGATACGAGGATATGAAATTCAGCAGCGTGTTTATGGGCTCGTCCGACGCAGCGGCATTTTCGCAGGCAGGCATCAAAAGCACTGCCATTGCTGCAATGGACCCGGCTCCTGCAGACTATTATCATAACCGCCGCGACAATTATGACCGCCTTCAGCCCGACGCAATCGAGGCAGGTTACAAGGTAATCCTTTCAACAATCCTCAAATACGACGAAGATTAATTAAAATGCTGTCTTGAAAAAGACAGCATTTTTGTTATAATTGACTTTAGAGGTGAAATGTATGATAACTGCTAAAACTTACACCAAAAAAGAGGCAGCAATGTACCTTACGGGTATGTTCGGTCAGAATATGATTTACAATGTCATCGCCACGGGTCTGTATTTTTATTTGCAGAATGTTATCTGCCTGCCCGCCGTGGCGCTTGGCTGGATATTTGCACTTGCGAGAGTGTGGGACGCTGTCAACGACCCGATGATGGGTGCAATTGTTGACAAAACGAGCACCAGATGGGGCAAGTGCAAGCCTTATCTTATGTTCGCGCCGCCTCTTATATGTCTGATAACCTGCGCGTGCTTTCTTAACGGCAACTACGCTTTAGCAAAGGAGCAGGGCAGAAGCGGCGCAATGATTGCTATTGTCGCGTGGGCTGCGATTTCTTACATACTCTGGGGTATGAGTTACACCATCGGCGACATTCCGCTCTGGGGAATTATCAGCCGAATGAGCGAGGTCGAAAAGGACAGGGCAAAGCTCATTTCAGCAGCGCGAATTGTGGCGTCAATCGGTGCAGCGGCAGTTGTAGTTTCAATCGTTGCAGTGTCGCAGGCGGCAAACGAGGCGCTCGGCGAAAAAACAAATGCGCAAAAAGGCTTTATCGTTGTCGGAATTGCGATGACGGTTTTCGCGTCATTGCTGTTTGAAATTGCAGGTCTTGGCGTAAAGGAACGCGTGCCGGCTTCGGAGGAAAAGAAAACTATGAAGCAGAGCATAGCGCTAATGTGGAAGTGCGTGCCCTTCAGACGCATACTCATCAGCGGAATTCTGCGCTCACCCCTTCAGCTTATGATGATTGTAATTCTCACGCTGTTCACCTATTACTTCTGCGACGGCGATTTGCAGCTTGCGTTTACAACGCCAAAAATACTGTTTATTCTCATAATACTCGGCGGCGGATACTTTGTCGGTCAGTTTGCGGCAATGATTCTCTGCCCGGTGCTTATGAAAAAAATCAGCGTAAAAGCAATGTACAACCTCACGGCGCTTTCGGCACTGCCGACAGGACTGATTTTTGTGTTTTATCTTATCGCGCCCACCGAGCTCGACCAGACGAAATGGGTGCTGATTAACGGCTTTTGCTTTTTGATTTCGGGCATCGGCTTCGGCGCAATCAACGTTTGTCAGTCGATTATGATTTCGGACTGCATCGACTACGAGGAATATCACCACGGCTACCGTCCCGACGGAATTTTCTTTTCGGGTCAGAGCTTTATCACCAAGCTCACGGCAGGCATCGCGTCTATTATTTCGTCATATGTCTACGCTGCAGTCGGCTACACCGATGTTAATATCGAAAAAATGAATCGCGCACTCGAAAACGGCGCGCATTTTGCAACCGACTATCAGCAGTATTCAAAGGCAATGTGGTTTATTCTCACAGTGCCGCCTGCAATCGGTCTTGCGCTTGCGGTAATACCCACACTCAAGTACGAAATCACCACCGAGGACCACGAAAAAATGCTTGACGAGCTCGTTTCGCGTCATGCCGAAATGGAAAAAACCGAGGAGTAAATATGTCACTTAAATTCAAAAACGGCAGATTCAGAATCCTTATGATTGCCGACACGCAGGAGGGTAAAAATGTCAGCCCCGACACGCTTGATTTGATTTACGCCTCGTTAAATGAGGCTGAACCCGATATGGTGGTTTTCAGCGGCGATCAGATTTGGGGCAAGCGAAACTTCAAGGGCGACAGGAGTGAAATAGCGCGTGTCCTGCGCGAGCTCACCGAGCCGGTCAGCAGCAGAGGAATACCGTTTGCAGTCTGCTTTGGCAATCACGACAGGCAAACGGGGCTTTCAAACGCCGAGCAGTTCGAGATTTACAAAACTTTTGACGGCTTTATCGGCGAAACAAATCCCGATATTGACGGCGTTGGCAACCACTGCTTTGAGATAAAGGACGGCGACGAGGTCAAGTATCTGCTCTACACAATTGACAGCCACTCAAATTTAAGGGTCGGCTATGACAATGTGCATAAAAATCAGATTGAATGGTACAGAAAAACTCGCGACGAGTATGAAAAAAGGATGGGCGCTCCCGTTGCGTCAGTTGTGATTCAGCATATCCCCGTATGCGAGGTTTTCGACCTTCTCACCGAGGTAAAGCGTACAAAGCGCGGCGCGGTCAGAGGTTTCAGAACTCACGAGGGCGAGTATTTTGTTCTTAACCGAAGCAGAGTGAACGCCGACGGCTTTATGAAGGAAAGTCCTGCCGACCCGCAGGAAAACAGCGGTGAGTTTGCCGCTTTCAAAGAAAAGGGCGAGGTCAGGGGCGTCTACTTCGGCCACGACCACAATAATTCCTTTCACGGCGAGGTCGACGGCATCGATGTGGGCTACACGCAGGGCTGCGGCTTTAATGTATACGGTCCGGGCAAGGACAGGGGAACGCGCGTGATTGACCTTTTCACCGACGGACATCTCGAAACCTTTGATTTGAGATTCAGGGATATTGTCGGCAGCAGCGTCAAAAATAAGTTTATGTACGCCGTTATGCAGCTTTGCCCCACAAATATGTTCGACGCCGTAATGCGCCTTGCAAAGTTCTGCGTCGCTGTCGCAGGAATAAGCATCCTCGCGCTGATAATTACAATGTTTGTGAAATAATAAGCCGTAAAGCCACCTTACATTAAATCGAGGTGGCTGTACTTTTTTCTTTTATACTGTTATAATAAAGCAGTTTGGAAGGTGATAACTATGGAAATACGAGCAGACGAAAAAATAGTTTTGAAACCTATTGACAAAGAGAACGCGATTTTGCTGTTCCCTTTGTTCAAGGCAGATTTAAAAGAAATCTCCCGTTGGTTCCCGTTCGGCGAGGATTACATCGTCGATTATGACCTTGCCTATGTTGACGAAAAAAAGCCGCCGTTTGACGAAACCTTTGTAATTTACTGCGACGGCGTTCCGTGCGGCAGAGCGGGCTTGTACGATTATGACAAAAAGAAGAACGAACTGTTTATTTACTACTGGGTTGCCACACCTTACAGACGAAAGCACATTGCCGCCACTGCGTTAAACGCAGTGCTGAATTATCTTAAAACACTTGGGGTGCACCGCGTCCTGTTTGATGTAAAAAATGAAAATGTCAGCAGCATCAGTTTTCTGACTAAACTGAATGCCGTTATCGCCGAAGAAAACGAAAAATATACCGTCTACTCATATGCGCTTTCTACGCAACAGTCCACCGGACTGTTGCTCCCAAATCAAAGATTTGGATAAAGCTATCGTGGCTTCAAGTCCCGACTCCGATAAAGCAAAAAACAGGTAGTCCGTATGGACTACCTGTT
>CAMPBI010000040.1 GCA_946637545.1 uncultured Clostridia bacterium
GCGTCGTCGATGGCTTTGGTGCCGGATTTGTCGAATGGGAACAGGACGCTGAAAACATGAGGCAGGGGTTTGCCGTTTTCGTCGTCGCCGAAGTCGGCAATTTCACACTGAACGCCCTTTTCTTTGAGAAGGTCATACGCGCGATGCGTCTGCTCGTGAGCAAGGCTGTCGCCGCCGCTTGTGATAAGATATGTGGGCGGAAGCTTTGCGTAATCAATTATCTCGTTCAAATCCATATAGTTGTACGTGGGCTTGTCTTTGTAGTCTTTGCCCCAGAGGATTTTGGTATAGATGCTGAACGCGCCGCCGTCCTTCATAAAAGAAACAGGCGATGTAAGGAGCAGCCCTGTTACATTGATTTTGCCGTCAACAACATCAAACTTTTCGCGCAGTTCAGGGCTCTGAAGGAGCACTGCGGAATACGCCGCAAGCTGTCCGCCAGCCGAGTCACCGGTCAGAATAATCTTGCTTGTGTCGCACGGATAATTTGCCATATTTTTGCTAATCCACTGCAGTGCAAGCGCAACATCCTGAAGCTGCTCGTTAACCGTAACATCGGGTACGAGGCGATAGCTGATGTTAAACACTGCATATCCTCTGTCTGCAATTGAAAGGCAGTAATACTCGTTTAGGTTTTTGTCGCCGTACATCCAGCCGCCGCCGTGAATATCAATAACAACGGGGAGTTTGGCGTCCTTCGGCGTTCCCTCGGGATAATAAACATCGAGCTGATGATAAATGTTGCCGTCGTCAACGTATGCAACATCCTTGATTTTTTCGACATTTTCGGGTGGGGTCTGGTCAGCGTGCTTTTTGGCGTCGCCGTCAGAGCAGAAGCGCCATACCATCTGCATAATACGCACAATCGGGTTGTGGCGGATACCGTTTCCGCTTTCGTCCTTATACTCTATCTCGTCGGAAATAACCATTCCGCCGACTGCAAACTTGTTTTCGTCAGTGTCGTAGGCAGGCTTTGTCGTGACATTGATAAAAATCACTGCCGCTACTGCAATAGCAAGTATTACACATAGAATAATCATAGCAATTTTTTTACCTTTAGATTTTTTCTTCGCCCTTTCTTTAACAGCTTCCATAACATTTCCTCCTGTAAAACCAAGTATACTAAATTAAAAATATTATGTCAATATTGCAGTGGAGTAAATGTCGCGGCTGTAAGAGCTGCCGCTTATTTTGTACTCCACGCTTCCGTTTTGCAAATCAACTATGCCCGAAGGGTCGCTGACCCTGTTGCCGCAAACAACAATATTTCCCGTGACATTATCGCCCGAGGCAAAAGTAAGCTCGCCTATTTTTACAGTATAATTATCGCACAGTGAATCGTCATCACAGCCGTAGAGCTTTGAGAACAGCTCGGCGTTATCCCCGGAGCAGTTTACTGTTTTGGTGACTTTGCTGCCGCTGCTTGTAAGGTACGATTTTATCTGAACAAAATCGTAATAACTGTCTGCGCCGACAACGCAGGTTTCGTTTCCAAAGCATACTGCCGCAGCACCGCTTTGAGTAATGAAAACCCTGTCGCGTTTGCTTTCGGCAACAGTTGTTATTGCGGAAATAATTATTACGCACGCAATCATAACCGCGGCTGTCTTTTTGACAAGGCGCGGCGAAACAAAATACGAAACGCCTATGATAACAAGTGCGCCGCCTATAATCAGCACAAAATTTTTGCCGAGATTCAGCGTGGCAAAAGGAACCCTCGCACCCGCCGCAACAAAAATAAGAATAAGCGAATTTACTACGCGCACCGCATATGCAAAAAGAGGTGCAAGAAAGCCTGTAAAAAGAAACGGAACTGACGCAAGCGAAAGTGTTACGGCAAATCCGCCAAGCACCACGAGCAGCGTGTTCAGCACAATTCCGATTGCTGAAAAGTAGCCGAAAAACAGGCACATAACAGGCAAATTGCATACGACTATTGAAAATGACAGCAGTATCAGTTCGGAAATATGTATAACGGCATTTGCAACTATTCCGCCAAACCGTCTTTTGCTGGTTGGTAAGGACATAATTTTTCTTTTGAACAGCTCAAATGCACTACTGTATACTGCGGCGGGATAAACCGTGATAATCGCGAGCATACTTAAGGTTGTCAGCAGCGTGCTTATGTCACAGACTGCAAACGGATTAAGACATATCACAAACAGTGCAAGCCCGAGCGAATTGAGCGAGTCCGCGCGCTGCCTGAACATTAAACCGACCAGCAAAATGATGAGCATAATTCCTGCTCTTACAACAGATTTTGAAAAGCCGCTGAGCATACAATATATGATAATAACTAAAATAATAATCGGCGATGAAATCCTTTTGTCAATTTTAAGTAAATTAAAAGCACCGCCAAATGCACCTGTCACTGCACCGAGGTGCAAACCGCTTACGGCAGTCAGGTGAGAGGCGCCGACAATCCTGAAATTGTTGATTGCTTCGTCAGACAGAAACGACCTGTCGCCGATGAGCATACCTGCCGACAGAGCGCCTTCCTCGCCGCCGACACTGTTCATAAACGCCGTTATAATATTATACCGAAGTTCAAGAATGCCACGCATGGGTGAGGTTACAAAATTGCTGCTGACTTCATATGCCTTGACATTTGCTCGCAAAAAGATTTCTTTGCCCCACGCGCCGTAAGATGAAAACCCGTTATTCCCGAACGATTCAAAATGTACCTTGCCGCTGATAAGCTGATATCCCGCGGCAGGAATTTGCTGATTGACATAGAGCTTGACGTTTATTCCCTGCGGCGCACCGGGAAGCGCGGCTGAAACAATCTTTGCAGTATATGTGTAGCCCGTTGATACAGGCGTGCCGAGGTCGGTGAGATAATAATTCACCTGCACGGTTTTGCCGTCAAGAATCATTTGCGGCAGAACAACGGCGTTGTACGCATAAATAAAAAGCAAGCACGCAAGCAGCGCAGAGCCTGCACAAACAGGAAGGCTTACACTCCTTCGCGTTTTCAAAACGAGCAGTGAAAATACGAACACGGCAGCAACTGCAGCAAAGGCGCAGTAAGCGAACTCAATTCCGAAAGCATTGAGCGCAAAAAGGGCGGCGCCGAATGAAAATCCGATATGTGCAAATGCACGTTTCATTTTGCGCCCCCTTTTGTTTATTCTATGTGCTGACCAAGCAACCGTTTTCCGTTTGTGTTTGAGTTTCTGACCTCGTACAGCATATTTTCATAAAAGCTGACCGCCGATAGCCTTCGACTCTCGGCAATTTTTTTGCCCGTGTCGGTCAGCATTTTGTCATACACCTTTTCGAGCTTGTACTTGTATTCCTGAAAAAATGACGGCTCGGTGTCGTTTGTGCCGTCAAGGATATTTCCGTTTTTGTCGACTGTATAAAGAGGCTCGCCGAGGTTGCCGTTATAAAACAGCGTTCTCGCTATGCCGAGCGTGCCCGTTACGTCAATTTTGTCCGCATCAAAAAGAATCCTTGCCTCGATAGTCTGCGGGACGTTCTGACCGCGAAAGCGGTGAGTCCGTATGCAATTTGAAACGTGCTGTGAAAAATCCTGCGAAAAGCCGTTTAAAACTAAAAAGTCATACGCCTTTTTTGCGCCGACCTCGGCGTGACACAGGGCGGGATTTTCAAACTGCTCCTTTCTGCCGATGTCGTGGAGCAGACACGCAGCAATCAGAACATCGGTGTTTACGCCCTTTTCGCCGTCGGCAATTTCGAGTGCGACGTTCAGCACACGGTAAATGTGCTCCCTGTCGTGCGCGCTGTCCTGCATACAAGCGAGCATATATGATTCAATAAGGCTGTAATCACTCTGCTTCATCTGCTTTTTTATCCCTTTGTCTGTTGATGAAATAAACGACTATATTTGCTCCTACCACTGCAAGATTGAGCAGATAAACTGCAAGCACATATGAAAAGTTGTGTCCCACGATTTTAGCTGCGATTCCGCAAAGGTAGCCGACTGTGATAAGCAGCAGGAATTTAAAGCTTGTCGCCTTTGCCGTTTTTGTCTGAATACTTTTCACAAGATTAATCGGCCACGACAGACCGAAGCAAATGAGCATTGCCGTTTCGAGAATATCTGACATATTTTTACCTTCCGTCCCAAAGAAAATTTTTCATATCCACTCTGCCGTCAATGAACTGCACGCCCTCGCCCTCGAGCAGCATAATCTGTGTGTTTTTGCCGCCGAAAGCAAACGCCGGCGACGGCTCGCCGAATCGGTTGACGACGCGAAAACAAGGTATTGAGTCGGGGTCGGGATTAACGTGAAGCGCATAACCCACCACCCTGCTCCACCGCGGATTGCCTGCAAGCATTGCAATTTGTCCGTAGGTAGCAACCTTGCCGTAAGGGATACGCTTTACGACCTTATAAATCTTTTCAAACGTGCTGTCCATAATATCTCCGTAAGTGATGATAAATATATAATAACACAAAATACAGGCATTGACAAATTTAAAAAATGAAATATAATATAATTGTAAATAAAATCTTGTGGAGGAACAAAGATGAAAGAAATTTACACAAAGCCTGAGGTTGAGGTTGAAGAGTACAATGCTGTTGATGTTCTTACTAATTCAACGACTGGATCAGACCAATTTGGCGGAGAAGACGACGATTAAGCAGAAAAAAGCCCGGATTTAATCCGGGCTTTTTCTTTGTATAACATATTATAATTCGTTAATATATCTGCAGGCTGCGAGTGCGGCAATTGTGCCGTCCGCCGCTGCTGTTGTTACCTGGCGGATTGCTTTGCTGCGGCAATCGCCTGCAACAAAAATTCCGGGAGTTTTTGTAACGCACTGCTCGTCTGAATCAAAATAGCCAAAGCTGTTGAGGTCGGCAAGCTCCCTGAACGGTTCGTTTTCGGGAATGAGTCCGATTGCAACAAAAAGACCGTCGCACTTAACGGCCTCTTTTTTGCCGTCCTGCTCAATTTCAACTCCTGCGAGCTCTTCGCCCTTGGTGATAAGACCCGTAATCTTTACGCCCGTATATTTAACAACGTTATCGCGCGCAAAAAGCACCTGCTGCAGTTTTTCTTCGCCTGTAAATTCGGGCAAATCCTGCAGCATAATTACACGGCTGCATTTGTCTGAAAGCAGGATTGCCTCCTGCAGTGCAGAATTTCCGCCGCCTGCAACGCAGACTGTTTTGCCCTTGTAAAAATCACCGTCGCAAACTGCACAGAATGAAATACCCTCGCCGACAAGCTCCTGCTCGCCCTCAAGGCCGAGCATTCTATGCTTTACGCCCGTTGCAATGATAACGGCTTTGCACTCGTATGCTCCGCCCTCTTCGGTTTTGACCGTCTTGGTGGCGCCGTTATCTTCAATAGCGCAAACTGTTTCAATTTCAAACTCTGCGCCCTGCTCAAGAATCTGTGAAAAAAGCTTATCGGCAAGCTCGTTGCCGCTGATTGAAAGCGAGCCCGGGAAGTTCTCTACTTTAGGCGAGTGAGTAATCTGACCGCCAAAGCCTGCCTTTTCAATAACAAGCGCGCTTTTTCCGTTTCGCTGTGCGTAAAGCGCAGCAGTCATACCTGCAGGACCGCCGCCAACAACTATAATATCATACATAATTTTCTCCTATATCAAAGGGCGGACAATTCATCCGCCCCTTTTTGTTATTTTATTTATTCATCAGCCAGCCCTTGATGTCCGAAACACCGCGGAATTTTTCAAATCCGTCGCCTTCGGGAATAACAAGAGTAGGTGCCTGCTTGATGCCGTACTTTGAAACAAGTTCGGGCTGCTCATCGGCATTGAGTGCAGTGTACTTGATTCCTGCCTTGTCAAGAAGTGCAGCCGCTGCCTTACAGTTAGGACAGGTCGCTGTCTTGAACAGGATAACCTCGTCTGTGCCGGCGCTTGCTGCTGCAGGTGCTGCCTCGGGCTCTACATAGTCAACAGGTGCAGGGTTAGGTCCAACATGGGTGAGCTTTGATCTGCCGATGTTGTAAACCTTGCGGTCCTTGTATTCCTGTGCCTTACCGTCATTCCAGTTCTGAATCGGTCTGTAATAGCCGGTGATACGGCTGTTAACCTCGGTCTTTGCACCGCAAATCGGGCAGGTATACTGCTCGCCTGCGAGGTAGCCGTGGTCCTTACATACTGAATATGTGGGTGACATTGTGTAGTAAGGCAGCTTGTAGTTTTCGGCAATCTTGCGAACAAGGTTTGCTGCTGCTTTCCAGTCAGGAAGCTTTTCACCGAGGAATGCGTGGAATACAGTACCCGATGTGTAGAGTGTCTGAAGGTCGTCCTGAATGTCAAGCGCAGAGAAAATATCCTCTGTGTAGCCAACAGGAAGATGTGAAGAGTTGGTGTAATACGGGGCGCCGTTCATATTTGCAGTGATGATGTCAGGGAATGCTTCCTTGTCATGCTTTGCAAAACGATAGGTTGTTGATTCAGCAGGTGTTGCCTCAAGGTTGTAGAGGTCGCCGTACTGCTCCTGATAGTCTGAAAGGCGCTCACGCATATGATTGAGAACATCTCTTGCAAAACGCTGTACTTTCTCGTCTGTGAGGTCTGCGCGCAGCCATTTTGCGTTAAGACCAACCTCGTTCATACCGATAAGACCGATAGTTGAGAAGTGGTTTGAGAAAGTGCCGAGATATCTTTTTGTATAAGGATAAAGTCCCTGGTCAAGAAGTGTTGTGATAACAGTTCTCTTTGTCTTGAGGCTGCGTGCCGCAATGTCCATAAGGTGGTCAAGACGCTTGTAGAAATCAGCCTCGTCAGTTGCCTGGTATGCAATTCTCGGAAGGTTGATTGTAACAACGCCGATTGAACCTGTTGATTCACCCGAGCCGAAGAAGCCGCCTGACTTTTTGCGGAGTTCGCGAAGGTCAAGACGCAGACGGCAGCACATTGAACGAACATCGCTTGGCTCCATATCGGAGTTGATGTAGTTTGAGAAATAAGGTGTGCCGTACTTTGCTGTCATTTCAAAGAGAAGCTTGTTGTTCTCTGACTCGCTCCAGTCAAAGTCGCGTGTAATTGAATATGTCGGAATAGGATACTGGAAGCCGCGTCCGTTTGCGTCGCCTTCAATCATAATTTCGATGAAGGCTTTATTGACCATATCCATTTCCTTCTGGCAGTCGCCATAGGTGAAATCCATCTCCTTGCCGCCGATGATTGCGGGAAGGTTCTTGAGGTCGTTTGGTACAACCCAGTCAAGAGTGATGTTTGAGAACGGTGCCTGTGTGCCCCAACGACTCGGAGTGTTTACACCGTAAACAAATGACTGAATGCACTGCTTAACCTCTTTTTGTGAAAGGTTGTCCACCTTAACGAACGGAGCAAGATATGTGTCAAATGAGGAGAATGCCTGTGCGCCTGCCCACTCGTTCTGCATAATGCCGAGGAAATTAACCATCTGATTGCAGAGTGTTGAAAGGTGGTTTGCAGGAGAAGATGTAATCTTGCCTGTTACGCCGCCAAGACCTTCCTGAATAAGCTGCTTGAGGCTCCAGCCTGCGCAGTAACCTGTAAGCATTGAAAGGTCGTGAATGTGAATTTCTGCATTTCTGTGTGCCTCTGCGATATCCTCGTCGTAAACCTCGCTGAGCCAGTAGTTAGCAGTGATTGCACCGGAGTTTGAAAGGATAAGACCGCCTACCGAATAAGTAACAGTTGCGTTTTCCTTTACACGCCAGTCGTTGATTTTGAGATAGTTGTTAACGATTTCTTTGTAGTTGAGGAGAGTTGAGTTGATGTTACGAACCTTTTCTCTCTGCTTACGGTAAAGGATGTAAGCCTTTGCAACATCTGCATAGCCCGATTCGGAAAGCATTTTTTCAACGCTGTCCTGAATTGCCTCAACCGAAATTTTGCCGTCCTGAATTTTGCTTTCAAAATCCGCAGTAACGCGAATTGAAATTAAGTCGATTACACTGGGATGTGATTCTTTGCCCTGTGCTTCAAAAGCCTTTGCGATTGCAGCACTGATTTTGTTAATATCAAATTCTGCTGTGCTGCCGTCTCTCTTAATAACCTTGTACATAAAAACTCCTCTTGCTGTAATAATTCTGTCATTTTTTCCGAACAAAATGTATTATAACAGCAAGAGGGTGCTTTGTCAATATATTCCGTAAATTTTTTAAAAAAGTTTTTTCAACCACAACATATAGTGATTTACTCAACGCCGCGAAGTTCTGTATTTGTAACAAAATTTCGCGCTATATCGCGGTATTTGTACATCTTATCAAACGACGGCGCGCTCAGGTTCCCGTAGGGAACAGAATCCCTGTCTGTAAAACGCTGCAAAAAATAGTGTCTTGCGCCCTTAATCATCCTGCCGATTTTTTCAAAGTCTGATTCTTCGTGCAGCTCGTCAACAACGGTTGTTCTGAATTCGTAGTCTATATCGCTGTTCATAAGAATTGAAATGCTCTCTTTGATTGTGTCGAGATTAATTTCGTCAAGTCCGCAGGTAAGGGCATATTTTTCCTCGCTGTTTTTGATGTCCATTGCGACATACTCAACAAGCCCTTCATCAAGAATTGCCTGCAGCATCTCGGGGTGGTAACCGTTTGTGTCAAGCTTTACCTTGTAGCCTTCAGCGCGGATTTTTCTGATAAGCTCCGGCAGGTCCCTGTGCAGGCAAGGCTCGCCGCCTGTGATTGCGACGCCGTCAATCAGCGCTTTTCTTCCCTTAAGGAACTCGATTAGTTCAGTGTCGTCCATAATCGGCTGCGCAGTGCCGTCAATCAATTCAAAGTTGTGACAAAACGGACAGCGAAAATCGCAGCCGCCAAGAAATATTGTGCATGACACAACACCGGGAAAATCGAGCAGTGTCATTTTTTGAATTCCGTGTAATTTCATATTATCTCCGTATTATTTTATCATTACTATATAGCGGCTAAAACGTGCAGATTTCTGATTTCCGCCCCGTCGATGCCGTCGTTCACTGAATAAGCGTGCTTTTCAAGGTCGCCGCAAATTGCCTTTGTAAGTTCCTGACCGGCAAGCTCATCAATAACATCGGCGGCAATTCCCTCGATTGCATAATACTTTTCCTCCGCCGTTTCAGTATCGTTACCCGTAGTGAGCAGGTATTCCATAATCTCTGCCTCGAGCGAAAGCTTTGGCAGTGCGCGAAGTGCGCGGAAGCTCCACTTATAATATGGTTTATAACTATTATTAAGCAAGAATATTACATTCATAGCACTGTTAACAAATTCAAATACTGCAAGCTGCGCCGCAGCCTCTTCACCGTGGTCAAGGCAGCGCTTGTAGTTGTACTGTCCCGACTGTGCCATAAGCAGCAGATTACCCGCAAGTTTTTTGCGTCTGATGTCCTCGGGATATGCTTTAAGTCTGTCACGGATTTGCGTTACCTCGCCGTAATTGTCAAAAAAGATAACGCCGTTCGTACATTCAGCCAGCGCCTGTTCGGGCACTGTGAGCCACTGCGGCGCGGTAAGAGTACCGTCGGGCGAGCCGATTTTTTCTTCAAAAAATTCGGCTGTTCGCAAAACGCCCTTGCGCGCTCCGCCAACGGGCGACATCATCGGGCGCGTGTAGCCCATAAACTCTTTCGGCAGCTTTGCATACGCGCGTTCAAGCAGAAACGCCGCGCGCCTGTCAACAGTTTCCTCGTCGGGCAAGAATATGCAGAAACCGGGCTCAAAGTCGTGGTCTGTTGATATTTCGTCATCAAAGCCGAAACACTCCGAGCCGCTGCCGAAAAGTCCGACTGCAAGGTACGGCATCAGCTCTGAAAAATCGTTTTCAAGCATCGGGCGTCCGAATTCTTCAAAATATGCTTTTGAAAGCTCAATCCCGTTCATAGATTTCCTCCGCTCTCTTGTTAAGCTCGTTTGCCGCCATAAAGTATCCGTAATACGAAAAGCTCGGAGCGCATTTTTCACATACAAAGGCGTAGTAGCCGTCGCGCTTTGCTTCGCTGTTAATCAATAAATCATACGCCTTATCAAGCAGGTCGTAAATCTTGCTTTCTGCCTGCTCACCGCCAAGCTGCGCCTCGAAGGCATCTGCCATATTCAGATAAGTTATCGCTTGCTCAAGGTCGCCGCCGTGCACCTTTGACATAACCTCAAGCGCCTTGTTGTAAAGAGGAAACGCCTCGTCGTATCTGCCGAGCGACACAAGGGTGAGCGCCATATTGTTATAAAGTCCGCCGAGCAGTTCGGGTGCTGTGTTTTCGTTTGCCTCGTAGGCAGACATCGCCTTTTCAAAAAGCGGATATGCTTTTTCATTTTCGTTAAAAGCGTTGTAGGCGGTTGCGATATTGATATAGGTTGTACCTGCGCTGACAGACTTGTCAAAACCGAGCTCCGACAAGAGCCGCAGTGCCTCGTCTGCGCTTTCAAACGCACCGTCGCGGTTGCCCGTCTTGCGAAAATGCCCGACAAGCTCGTTGCGGATAAGCAGCTCTCCGCCCTTATCGTGACCAAGCTTTGCCTCCTCGAGCCAGTACAAAAGATGACGCTCTGCGCCTGCATAGTCGCGGCGGCTCATATAGTCGTTCATTTTTTCAATTATGCGTCCTTGCGGTACTGCCTTAACCTCGGGCGTCTTTCCAAAGGGCTCGTCACAAAGCAGACAACGCGGCTCTGCGTAATCCTCGGGCTCCAAATATCCTTTGTCCATAAAATTCTCCATATAGTGTATTTTTCTGATGATACCACAACAGATTGTATATATAATACCCTAAACTATGCTCCCTGTCAATCAAAAAAATCAAACAGAAATATCCAAAGGCTGATTGATTTTGTACAATCAATCAGCCTTTTGTTAATTTGAAAGCATCAAAACGCTTAATAATTCGTGTTAGTCCTGCTTTAAGTTTTCAATTATATTATCATCTTTAATCTTGTCTGCTGAATAGAGCAGCGACAGAAGAATGATAAGAAATACCGCCGCGATTGCAGCAAGATAGAAGTGAAGATTAAGCGAGATATTCATCACCGTTCCTTCTGATGTTGACAGAGCGTAGGACATCAGATAATGCAGAACTGCGCTGATTGGCAGCGACCACAAAAGCGATTTTACGCCATAGCGTATGCTCTCAACATAAATCATTTTCTTAAAGCCCTTCGGCGTTACGCCGACGGATTTGAGCATTGCAAATTCTGTTTTGCGTTCGTTCATTGAATTTGAAATTGAATTGATAATATTGATAATCGCAATCAGTGTTAAAAGCGTGATAAATCCGTAAATAAAGACTTTAATTATTTTTGTAATCGCATTTACCGCCTGCATCTGCGAGGTGCTGTCCTCTATTGAATAGGCGATGCCTGCGTTTTCAAAATACTCATCCGCTGCACTCATTACAGTTTTGTAGTCCTTTGCAAAAATGCCCAAGCAGAACATACGCCTTTCAAGCGGCAGGGAGGAAATAGCATCCTCGGAAAAAACGAGTGCAGGCTCGCTTACATATATCGGCTCAAACAAAGATGACTCAAACTTTTTATCAGTCATCGCCCCTATTGTCACGGAAAAATTACGGCGGTCATCATATTCGCCCGTTTCCTCGTTATACTCGTCAACAAGGCAGTTCAGCGTTTTGCCGTTTGCTTCATCTTTAAATGCCTTGCACTCCTTTGGTTTGCTGTCCGTTGTATCAATCACACGGTTGAAAACAAGTGCCTTCGGGTGCGTTTTATCATGATAAGCTTCAGGCTGCTCGCCGATTGATTTAAGATAATCGTCAAAGCTTGCGTTATCCATTACAAAGAGGAACAAATCCGTGATATCCTCTCCCTCTGAAAGACTGAAGGCGCGATATGCATCCTCGGTAAAAAGCTCTGTGTTAACAAGTGTCGCCTCTGACGTGATATAGCCGATATAGCCGTCAATATTTGCGCCGTCAAAATAATCCCTGACCTTGTCCTTATACTCGTTTTCGGTGTAAACGATAAAATCAGCATTTTCCTCCCCTGCTGAATTTTTTACAAGGGTGGTAAACATCTGTGAAAAGTTCGTTACAGTTAAAAACAGCACCACGCTCATCGCAAGGGCAAAAACAATATTTCTGCTTCTTCTGCCGTTTCGCTTGAAATTCTTGACGGCAAGCTCGCCCTCAAAGCCGTACAGCTTTCGTGTGAGCTTTGAAACGCGCAGCTTCTTCGCTTTCTTTACCTTAACGGTGTTCGTCCCCTTAATCGCCTCAATCGGTGAAGTTTTTGAAGCGCGGCGGGCGGGAATATAGCACGAAATGAATATGGTAAGCGCGCTGATAAGAACCGTGCCAAGAATGATATACGGGCTGAAGTGCAGTTTGAGCGTACCTTTAATCGGGATTGAAATCGTTGCCAGCAAGGCGCTCTCAATGCTCTTGAATGTAATCGCCATTCCGACAAAGCCTGCAATAATTCCGAACACAATACCGATACAGCCGAGAATAAAGCCTTCAAAATAAATTGATGCACGTTTCTGTCTTTTTGTTGCACCTACGGAAGCGAGCATACCAAGATAGCGTTCACGTTCCTGATACGATACGGCAAAGGAGTCATAAATCATAATAACGGAAGCAACAACGATAACCGCAAGAATAACCGCCGCAAAGCCGCCGATGGCTTTTAAAGTGTCGTTGTTTTCCATCACGCCCGAAAAATTGAGCAAATCCACATTGTAGTTGACATCGTGCCCGTTTGTTTCGCTTTCAAGGGTACGCGTTTTTTCATAGACAGAATTGTCAAGTTTATGATAATGCAGCGTGGCGTAGCAGTTGACACCGCTGTTTCTGACAGAATCCGTAAAAGCAATCACGCCGTCACGGCTGTCAAGAAAACTTACGTTTGCCTCTGCAATACCGCAGAGCTTATATTCCTTATATCCCTCTTTTTCCGTGGCGTAATCCACACAATACACGCGGATTGTGTCGCCGACCTTCCAGTTCAGTTTGTTCTTTTCTATATAATCTTTGGTGAGCAGAATTTCGCCGTCCCGTTTCGGAAATGCGCCGTCAAGAATATGGATATTTCGCATTTTCACCGCTTCTTCGGTGACTGCGTCCACCTCGGCATATGCTTTTGAAACATCCTTTTCCTTGTCATAGCGAAAATTCATCACATTCGCGCCGAGGTAATAATCAAAATCTCCGGTTTGCAGTTTGCTTTCCTCCGGCAGTTTCTCATACCAAAGTTGCGCGTGCCAGTTGCCGTCGTACGCTTTGGTGGAATCCTGCATAAATTTCACAAACGAAAAAACGCTTGTAAACACAGCGGTTACCATCGCAACGGACACTATAATCGCAAGAAGCGTCAGCAGTGAGCGCCGCTTGTGACTTTTTATGTGACGGAGAGTAAGCCTGTTGACTATGTTCATTGTACTCTCCTTTCATCGCGGACAATTTTTCCGTCCTTGATTTCTATAAGCCGGTCTGCCGAAAGTGCGATATTTTCGTCATGTGTAATCATAATGACAGTCTGACCGAGTTCGCTGTTGAACTGACGGAGAAGGGAAATAATCTCCTTGCTGTTTTCGGAATCAAGATTACCCGTCGGCTCGTCGGCAAGCATAAGAGCAGGATTATTAATCAGCGCTCTGCCGATGGAAACTCTCTGCTGCTGACCGCCCGAAAGCTGGGAAGGAAGATAATTGAGTCTGTCCTGCAAGCCAAGGCGTTCTACAATGCCGTTCATCTGTCTTTCATCGGGCTTTCTGCCGTCAAGAAGAAGCGGAAGGGTTAAGTTTTCCTCAACCGTCAGAATCGGAATAAGGTTGTAAAACTGATACACCAGACCTATCTGTCTGCGGCGAAAGATTGCAAGCGCCGTTTCATCAAGAGTGGATATATCGGTTTTGTCAATAATGACGCTGCCGCTTGTTGCGGTGTCCACGCCGCCGACAATGTGCATAAGCGTTGATTTGCCGGAGCCGCTTGGACCCACTATCGCAACAAATTCTCCGCGCTCGACAGAAAAACTGACGTTATCAAGCGCTTTTACCATTGTGTCGCCGTTTCCATATGTTTTGCAAAGATTTACTGTTTCTAAAATTTTCATACTTTTTCTCCTTTCGATGACACAATGATAC
>CAMPBI010000041.1 GCA_946637545.1 uncultured Clostridia bacterium
ACCATCTCCACCAAAAACAAGCACACACCATCAGGTGTGTGTTTTGTTTTTTTAAATGGGAGTCGAACAGGGCAATATCTTTTGGCTTTTTGGTTTTGTTATGTTATAATACTTTTATATTAAAGAAATGTGGAGATTTATATGTCTGATATTACAGTTTTTATTATTGATAAACTAACTAAATACGGTGTTCCGTTTATAAGCGCACTCGGAATAGGTATTGCCTTTGTGTTTGTTGTTTTAGGATTTAAGAAATACAAATGCGATTACATTAACTTGCTTCTTCACAAGCGCAATTTCTGTTGGCTTATTACCTGGGGAATGTTTTTTGCGGTTATTCTTATACTTTGGGGTTATAAAGTTTTTGAGAGTATTCCGATTATATTAACATTAACAGTAGCCGTTTTGTTCATTTTGTTTTCTTATGCAGTTTTCGCATCGGTAAAAGGACTTGTGTTTTTGCCAAAATGGTATATTAAAAAATACGATGATAAAAGGAGTAACGGCTTTACGGTAGAAAACAGAAAAGCCATTGAGAAAAAGCCGTGGTATTTCATTGATAAAAACGAACAGATACATTTTCAACTGTTAAAGATAAAATATCTTAAGGACTTAAATGAAATATCCAAAGCTTATGAAGAATTATGTAACTTTGAAAAATTTCCTTTGTATAAAAGCGAGATTGCTCTTTGTCGTATGCAACAAGTGTTTCTGCTAATTATTCTTGGCAATGTAAAAAAAGCTGAACACACAGTTGAATTCATCAAAGATAAAGATATAGTTGCATACTGTTTTTTGAAATCATATATATCAGAGCAATCGGGCAAATTCGACGAGGCGTTTGAACTCGCAAAGCAAAGCGAAAACTCGATTGACAGTAATTATAATAACACAAGCGTAAAGCAAGGAATATACAATCATCTTGGTAGATTATATACTATAAAAAAGAATCACACTGAAGCGTATCGATATTATATTCTTGCAGCCAAAGAGGCTGAAAAACTTGATGAAAAATCAAGCATAAGTATTGTTTATCAAAATCTTATTTACAGCGGAATGAACAGCAATCAGCCAAAGAAAGAAATTGAACAACTTATAAAACAATATGAAAAGTTCATTGAAAACTCCAGCCTTGACAGTGTGTGTCAGCTTATTAACATACGTTTTAGTGTGGCATACTATTTTAAAGAAAGTGAAAATGCGGAGCGAATCCTTCTTGAAGGATATGAAGAATTAAAGCGAAAATCAAATCTTCCGCAGCTTGCAGGACATCGCTTGAGCATCCTCAATATGCTTCAAAGAGGCAGATTTGACACCTCACGGGTAGTAACTGATATAGAAAGTGATTTGAAAGAATATGACAAACTGCCTTTGCATTACCGAATTGCTTATTATTCAGAACTTTTAAGAATTATGTATATCCCGGAAATTACCACTGTTTTGTCCGATTTTATTATTAACAAAGTAAATGACTATATTAAAAACAATGCACTTGATGACCTTGATGAGTATTACAGTCAGCTTTCCGGAAGCAGTATAGGCGAAAGATGCGATGTGCTCCTTAAGAAAATTGATATTTATTATTATCTTAATATTAATGAAAAAGAGCAGCTTCAACTGCTTAAAGATATAAGACAGATTTGCAGTGATAATTCGATGTTGCTCCTTCAAGCCAACACTGATACAAATATCGCTAAATATTATGCACGGTTGTGTGAAAAGGGTTACAATATAACGGATAAGGAACTTTCGTATATTTCTGAATTACTGAACGAGGCAGAAAAGATTTCTGAAGATTTGCCGTGGGTTTATCTCAATGAACTTTTGGTAAATCTTGCCAGTGCATACAATTATTTTAAAGCGCCACAAAAGGTGATTTCGACGCTCATTCGGTTTGACAACCTCGGCTTGTCGATTGAAAATTGCGACGAAAGCTTGAAAATAACATATTCTTTGCTGAAAGCGCAGTATTTTAGTTAAAAAACAGCAGTTAAAGACTGCTGTTTTTCTATGTTAGTATTCGATTTCGCCTTTGTAGACAAGGCTTGCGTCGCCGGTGAGGGTTACGCCGTCATCCGTGTAGTTCACCACAAGGTCGCCGCCGCGCACCTTTACGGTGATGTCCTCGCCTTTTTTACAAAAGCCGTTTTCGACCGCTGCAACAACTGCCGCGCATGCGCCCGTGCCGCAAGCCATCGTTTCGCCGTTGCCGCGCTCCCATACTCGCATTTTTATCGTCGAGCTGTTCACTACGCGGACAAATTCGGTGTTAACGCGCTCGGGGAAAATATCGGCGTTTTCAAACTGCGGACCGATTTTTGCAACATCAATTTTGTCAACATTGTCAACAAACACAACGCAGTGAGGATTGCCCACAGATACGCAGTTGATGCTGTACTTGCCGTCAGCAAGCTTAACTGTGCGGTCAATTACCTTGTCGCCGTCAAGGCTCACCGGCACTTTTTCAGGCGCAAGCTCCGCCTTTCCCATCTGAACGGTTGCAGAGCTTACCTTGCCCTCGCGCGTGTAAACTCTGATGTGGCGAATACCGGACGCAGTTTCAATCGACATTTTGTCCTTTTTAACAATCTCGTTGTCGTAAAGGAATTTGCCCACGCAGCGTATGCAGTTGCCTGCCATCTTGCCCTCGGAGCCGTCAAGGTTAAATATACGCATTTTTGCGTCTGCAATTTCGCTTTCTTCAATAAGCACAATTCCGTCGCCGCCGATGGAGTAGCTTCTGTCGCAAAACTCAATTGCAAAGCTCTCGGGGCAGGTGATAATTCCGCACTGGTTGTTGAAGAAAATGTAGTCGTCGCCGGTGCCCTGCATCTTCGAGAATTTCAAAATACCCTTGTCGCTTCTCATATTGTTGATGTCGACAAGCTCCGTGTTGTTTTCGTTGTAGCGTGATGCAATAATGTCGGCAAGCGCGTTTGCAGTGTCAAGCGATGTCAGTGTTGCAATGCCGAGCTGGTTTGCCCGATTGTGCAGCTTAATATAATCGGCAATCGACTTTTTGTCGCTTTTGCCTGTGTATACAATGTAGTCCAGCTTGCCCGACTCTACAAGCTCCATAATCGAGTTATCCTCACGCAGCTTGTTCACAACGTTTACACTTACGCCGAGTCGCTCAATTTCCTTTGCCGTTTCAGGCGTTGCCCATATCGTCGCGCCAAGGTCGTCAAGCTTTTTTGCAAGATTTACAATTTCATATCTGTCCTGCTTGGTCACGGTAATCAAAACGCCGTGACCTTTTTTTTCGCCGTTTACGTTAAAGCCCGCGCTCACAAGACCCTTGAACAGTGCCTCCCTCAAATTCTTGCCGACTCCAAGCACCTCGCCCGTGGATTTCATTTCAGGACCGAGCTGCGAGTTAACGTCGTTGAGCTTTTCAAAACTGAAAACAGGCACTTTGACTGCAAAGTACGGCGGCACATGGTAAAGTCCGGTTCCGTAGCCGAGTTCATCAAGCGATGCGCCGACCATAATTTTTGACGCAAGCTCAACCATCGGAACGCCCGTAACCTTGCTGATGTAGGGAATAGTGCGCGACGCGCGCGGGTTGACCTCAATAACATACAGCTCATTTTGATAAATAAGATACTGTATGTTTACAAGTCCTTTTGTACCGAGCGACAGCGCAAGCTTTTCAGAAATATCGCAAACCTTGTCAAGCATAATATCGCCGAGATTATACGGCGGATAAACCGCAATCGAGTCGCCGCTGTGAACGCCTGCACGCTCAATATGCTCCATAATGCCGGGAATCAGCACCTTTTCACCGTCGCTGATGCAGTCTACCTCGAGCTCCGTGCCCATCATATATTTGTCAACAAGCACCGGATTTTCAATGCCCTGCGCCAAAATCAGTGCCATATACTGCTTTACGTCGTCATCTGTGTAAGCGATAGTCATATTCTGACCGCCTATAACGTACGACGGGCGCAGCAAAACCGGGTAGCCGAGCTCGTTTGCCGCATTGAGCGCCTCGTCAAGAGTCATAACGCTTGTGCCCTTCGGTCTGAAAATGCCGAACTTTTCAAGCAGCGCGTCAAAACGTTCTCTGTCCTCGGCAATGTCGATTGATTCAGCCGATGTACCGAGAATTCTAATCCCGTTTTCATCCAGAAACTTTGTAAGCTTGATGGCGGTCTGACCGCCGAATGCAACAACAACGCCCATCGGCTTTTCAGCCTTGATGATGTTCATAACATCCTCTTCGCAAAGCGGCTCAAAGTAAAGTCTGTCGCCTGTGTCAAAGTCAGTTGAAACGGTTTCGGGGTTGTTGTTAACGAGTATAACCTCGTAGCCGAGCTCCTTGAGCGTCCATACGCAGTGAACGGAGGAGTAGTCAAACTCTATGCCCTGACCAATGCGAATAGGTCCCGAGCCGAGTACAATAATTTTTTCTTTTCCGCTTTGCGGCAGCGAACGCGATTCGCAGTGCTCGTCGTAGGTCGAGTAAAAATAGGGCGTCTGCGCCTCGAATTCAGCGCCGCAGGTGTCAACCATTTTGTACACACAGTCGCGGTGATATGCAAGCGAGCCGCCGCTGATTCTTTCAAGTGCCTTGTCAGTGTATCCGAGCCTTTTGCCCTTTATATACATCTCTTTTGACAGCGGCGTGTCGGCAATCTGCTTTTCAAAATCCGCAAGCTTTTTGAGCTTGTAAAGGAACCACTCGTCAATAAGCGTAACGCTGTGAATTTCCTCAACACTAACGCCGTTTTTCAGCGCCTTGAAAACTGTAAACAGTCTTAAATCGTTTTGATTTGTAAGGTCAATTTCACCGATTGCAGGATTGTTGAGCGTGTCAAGTCCTATTTCAGTGCCTCGTACAGCCTTCATAATCGCTGCCTCAAAGGACGGCGCAATGCTCATAACCTCGCCCGTAGCCTTCATCTGCGTTGAGAGCTTTCGCGACGCCTGAACAAATTTGTCAAACGGCCATTTCGGCACCTTCACAACAACATAGTCGAGAGTAGGTTCAAAGCAGGCACAGGTTTTGCCCGTGACATCGTTTGTGATTTCATCAAGCGTGTAGCCAAGCGCAATTTTTGTGGTAACCTTTGCAATCGGGTAGCCCGTTGCCTTCGATGCAAGCGCTGACGAACGGCTTACACGCGGGTTGACCTCAATAACGCTGTATTCAAAGCTTTCGGGGTTCAGCGCAAACTGACAGTTGCAGCCGCCCTCAATTCCGAGCTCGGTAATTATGTCGAGCGATGCTGTTCGCAGCATCTGATATTCCTTGTCCGACAGCGTAACGGCAGGAGCAATTACAATGCTGTCGCCCGTGTGAATTCCGACAGGGTCAAAGTTTTCCATCGAGCACACTGCAATAACATTGCCGATGCTGTCGCGCATAACTTCAAACTCAATTTCCTTCCAGCCCGCAATGTACTTTTCAACAAGCACCTGCGTGATGGGGGAGAGCATCAGTCCGTTTTTTGCAATTACCGTCAGTTCTTTTTCATTATATGCAACACCGCCGCCGGCACCGCCAAGAGTAAAAGCAGGACGGATTATAACGGGGTATCCTATTTCGTTTGCAATGCGCTTGGCGTTTTCAAGGTCGTTTGCAATTTCACTTGGCACAACAGGCTGATTCAGCTTAACCATAGTGTCGCGGAACATCTGTCTGTCCTCGGCTTTGTCGATAGCATCGGCGTTCGTGCCAAGCAGTTTAACGCCCATTTTGTCAAGATAGCCGTCCTTTGCAAGCTGCATACCGATGGTAAGTCCTGTCTGTCCGCCAAGTCCGCACAGAATCGAGTCGGGACGTTCCTTTTCAATAATTCGCTTAACAGTCTTTTCCGTCAGCGGCTCAAGATAGATATGGTCGGCGAGCGCCTTGTCGGTCATAATCGTTGCAGGATTTGAGTTCACAAGAACAACCTCAATGCCCTCGTCCTTCAGCACACGGCACGCCTGTGCGCCTGCGTAGTCAAACTCTGCCGCCTGACCAATAACAATAGGACCCGAGCCGATGACGAGCACCTTTTTAATATCTTTATTCAGAGGCATTTTCACTACCTCCCATCATATCAATGAATTTGTCAAAAATGAATCGCGTGTCGTGCGGACCGGAGCAAGCCTCGGGATGAAACTGCACTGAAAACGCCATCTTGTCCGGATAGTCAACACCCTCGCAGGTGCCGTCGTTAGCGTTGATATATGAAATAACGCCGCCGACATCCTCGACGCTCTCGTTAATAACAGCGTATCCGTGATTCTGTGATGAAATATAAGTCCTGCCCGTTTCAAGATTTTTAACAGGCTGATTCACTCCGCGGTGGCCGTATTTCAGCTTTGTAGTCCTGCCGCCCATAGCGAGCGCAAGCAGCTGATGACCAAGACAGATTCCAAAAATCGGCACCTTGCCGATAAGCTTTTTGATTTCCTCAATAATTTCGGTGTTTTCCTCGGGGTCGCCCGGACCGTTTGACAGCATAATACCGTCAACGCCGAGCTTCAGAATGTCGTCAGCCTTTGTATTGTATGGCATAACAGCCACGTTGCACCCACGCTTTTGAAGTTCGCGTGTGATATTGTTTTTAGCGCCGAAATCAAGCAGAACAACATTGTACCTGTGTTCGCTGCTGGGGAAAAGCTCAAGCCTTTCTCTTGAAACACTTTTAACCGCGTCAGTAACTCTGTACGCGGCAAGCCTTTCACTGTCTGTATTTCGTACGTCAGAGGTGATAAATGCGTTCATAACGCCTTTTTCTCTGATAATTTTTGTTATTTCACGCGTGTCAACACCGTATACGCCAACAATTCCGTTCTCTTTGAGGTAATCTTCAAGTGTTCCTTCGCATCTGAAATTGCTTGGCTCGTCGCATTTTTCGCGAACGATGTACGCCGATACAAAACTCCTTTTGCTCTCGGTGTCGTCGCTGATTATGCCGTAATTCCCGATAAGCGGAAAGGTCTGCATAACAATCTGACCGTAGTAGCTGGGGTCAGTAAGCGTCTCGATGTAGCCGCCCATACCTGTTGTGAAAACAAGCTCGCCCAGCACATCGCCGTCAGCACCAAAACGCCACCCCTTGAAAACATCACCGTTTTCAAGACAAATGTAAACTTCTTTAGACATAAAAACACCCTGGATAATTATGAATTATTAATTATGAATTTCGGGTCGCTTTGCTCCATTAATATAATGGGTACGGGCGGAGCCCGTCATTAATTCATCATTCATCATTTATAATTAGAATTAAGCAAGTAATTTTACAAGAACTGCCTTTTGCGCGTGGAGTCTGTTTTCAGCCTCGTCAAAAATTTCGTCTGCGTGCTCTTCAAACACCTTTGCAGTGATTTCTTCCTCGCGGTGAGCAGGCAGGCAGTGCAGCACCATTGCTCCGTCGTTTGCAAGCTCCATCACGCGGTCATTAATCTGAAAGTCCTTAAAAATCCTTTCGCGTTCTGCCTTTTCGTCTTCCTGACCCATTGACGCCCAAACATCTGTGTAAAGCACGTCGGCGTTTTTAACGCACATTTCAATATCGTCAGATACAGTGAGCGTGCCGTTTTCGTTTGCCCATTTCATAAGCTCTGCGTCGGGCTCGTAACCCTTCGGGCAGGCAACTGCACATTCAATACCCATTGTGATACAGCCTGCAATAAGGCTGTTAGCCATATTGTTTCCGTCGCCTACAAAGCAGAGCTTGAGCCCGTCGAAGCTCTTTTTGTACTCACGAATTGTCATAAGGTCAGCAAGCACCTGGCACGGGTGGCAGTAATCCGTCAGTCCGTTAATAATCGGAATTGAGCCGTGCTCTGCAAGCGCCTCAACCTCACTTTGCTCAAAGGTGCGAATCATTATTCCGTCAAGGTAGCGCGAAAGCACTCTTGCCGTGTCCTCAACAGGCTCGCCCCTGCCAATCTGCAAATCACGGTTAGAAAGGAAAAGTGCCTGACCGCCGAGCTGATACATACCTGTTTCAAAGCTTACACGCGTTCTGGTTGAGCTTTTCTGAAAAATCATACCGAGCGTTTTGCCCTTGAGATGATGATGCTCAATGCCGTTGTGGTTTTCATATTTAAGCTGGTCCGCAAGATTGAGAATGTCAAGAATTTCACTCTTTGACAAATCCTGTAATTTCAGTAAGTGCTTCATTTTTCAATTGCCTCCTTAAGAATCTTTATGCCCTTGTCAATTTCGTCGTATCCAATAATCAGCGGCGGAAGAAGTCTCACTTTGTTGTGGTGAGCAGTAAGCACGAGCAGCCCGTTTTTAAGGCACTCTTTTGCAACTTCCGCAGCGTCCTTGTCAGTTTCAATTCCAAGCATCAGACCCATTCCGCTGATTTTCTTAACGCCGCTTATTTCGTTTAACTTGCCGATAATATATTCGCTCTTTTTTTCAACCTCTTTAAGTAAATCGCCGTCAATTCTTTTTACAATGCTGATGGCACCTGCCGCTGCAATCGGATTGCCGCCAAAGGTCGAGCCGTGGCTTGAAGGCGTAACGAGGGGCGCCACCTTTTCGCCAAACAGCACAGCGCCAATCGGAAGTCCGCCGCCAAGTCCCTTTGCAGTAGTCACAATGTCAGGTGTGATACCAAAATGCTCGTATGCAAAGTATTTGCCCGTCCTGCCGTTGCCCGTCTGTACCTCGTCGCAGATAATCAGAATATCCTTTTCCTTCGCGATTTTGTCAATTTCGCTGACAAATTCCTGCGTCAGACAGTTTACGCCGCCTTCACCCTGTATGCACTCAATCATAATTGCGCACACGTCGTCAGTCGCCATATCGCAAATTGCGTTGCAGTCGTTAGCAGGGCAGTACTTGAAGCCCTCGGTAAACGGACCAAAGGTAGTGTGAAAAACCTCCTGTCCGGTTGCCGCAAGCGTGGTAATAGTTCTGCCGTGAAAAGAGTCGCAAAGGGTTATAATTGTCTTTCTGCCTTCGCCGTACTTGTCAAAACTGTATTTTCTGGCAAACTTTATTGCGCCTTCGTTAGCCTCGGCGCCCGAGTTTGAAAAGAAAACCTGTTTCATACCCGTCTTGTCGCAAAGCAGCTTTGCAAGCTCTGCGCACGGACGCGTGTAGTAAAGGTTGCTCGTGTGCTGCACAAGGTCAAGCTGTGCAGTGACAGCCGCCTTCCATTCGTCGTCGGCAATACCAAATGCGTTAACGCCGATTCCCGAACCGAAATCAATGTATTTTTTGCCGTCCTCATCGTACAGCACTGCGCCCTTGCCGCCCTTCAGGCAAACGTCAAAACGCCCGTACGCGTGAGCGACATATTTGTTGTCAAGTTCTTTAGTGTTCATATTCTCACCCGAATTTATTTATCTGTAGTCTGATAACCGGTATCTGGTATCTGGTATCTGGAAACTGGATACTATTTGGTTATCCTGAACATCGTTCCCATACCTTCATCGGTCAGCATTTCCATAAGTATGGAGTGGGGAACGCGTCCGTCAATAATGAATGCTTTTTTGCAGCCCTGGCGCAGCGCCTGCGTCATTCCGTCAATTTTCGGAATCATACCGCCGCTGATTATTCCCTCGGCAATAAGTGCCGGCGTGTCCGAAACATATACACGGTGAATCAGTGTGTCGGGGTCGTCTTTATCCCGGCAAAGACCGATTGTGTCAGTCATCGAAATCAGCGCTTCAGCCTTCAGAGCACCTGCCACAGCAGCCGCAACAGTGTCGGCGTTGATGTTGTAGCAGTTGCCGTTTTCATCGTATCCGATTGTCGAAATAACGGGAATCCATCCGTTGTCAAGAATTTCGTTCACCGCTTCCATATCGGTTTCAACAATTTCGCCCACATATCCGTGCGTGTCATCAAGCGCCTTGCACTTAATCATATTTCCGTCCATACCCGAAAGTCCGAGCGCGTGTCCGCCAAGGTTGCCTATCTTACAAACCAAATCCTTGTTGACCTTGCCCGCAAGCACCATCTGAACAACCTCCACGGTTTCCTTGTCAGTCACGCGCAAGCCGTCCTCAAACTTGCTTTCAATATTCATTTTGTCAAGCGTCCTGTTGATTTCAGGACCGCCGCCGTGCACTAACACAACCTTGATTCCGATTGTCGTCAAAAGAACAAGGTCACGCATAACGGCTTCCTTGAGCTCTTCGTTTATCATAGCGTTTCCGCCGTATTTCACAACAATAATCTTGCCGCGGTACATCTGTATGTTCGGCAGCGCCTCCGCAAGAATATGCGCTTTCTGTTTGTTATCTATATTCATACTTCCTCCGTATCAGGTTCTATAGTCACCGTTAATTTTTACATAGTCATATGTGAGGTCGCAGCCCCAGGCGGTAGCACATCTGTCGCCGCAGTTGAGGTCAACGTTAATTGTGATTTCGTCGCTTTTTAGTATTTCTGCCGCCTTTTCCTCCGAAAAGTCAACGCCTGCGCCGTTTTTGCAAACCTCAATTTCGCCGAATTCGCTCAAAATCTGAACGTCAACCTTGTTGATGTCAAATTCCGCGTCGGCGTAACCGACAGCGCAGAGAATACGTCCCCAGTTAGCGTCCTCGCCAAAGATAGCGCATTTCAAAAGATTTGAGCAAACCACGCTCTTTGCAACGGTGGTAGCCGTTTCAACGTCGGGCGCTGTGCGGCAGCTGCCGACAATAAGCTTTGTTGCGCCTTCGCCATCCTTTGCAAGCATCTTTGTGAGCGTTGCCATAACCTCAAAGAGAGCACCTTTGAAGATTTCAAATTCTTCTCCGTCGCAGGTGATTTCATCATTGCCTGCGAGTCCGTTTGCCATCAAAAGCACCATATCGTTTGTAGAGGTGTCACCGTCAACCGAAAGACAGTTGTAAGTTATTTTAACAATCTCGGAAAGTGCCTTTTGCAGCATCTCGGTAGAAATAGCGCAGTCTGAAGTGATAAAGTTCAGCGTAGTCGCCATATTCGGATGAATCATACCCGAGCCCTTTGCCATTCCGCCGATTGTGCAGGGAACGCCGCCGATTTTAAACTGAACGGCAACCTCTTTTTTAACAGTGTCAGTTGTCATTATAGCGGTAGCCGCCTCAAGATTTTTGTCGTATCCGAGTTCTTTAACAAGGGTAGGAACGGCAGCTTCAATCGGCTCTATCGGAAGTATTTGTCCGATAACACCGGTAGATGCAACAAGTACATCGTCGGAGTTTATATTCATTTCAGTTGCAACAAGCTCGCACATTCTTTCAGCCTTTTCAACGCCGTCAGCGTTGCAGGTGTTTGCGTTCTTTGAGTTTGCAATTACCGCAAGCGATTTGCCGCCGGTCTTTTCAAGATGCGCCTTTGTTACAAGCAGAGGAGCGCCCTTTACCTTGTTTTGTGTGTAAACAGCAGCCGTGTTTGCAGGTGCGTCAGATGTAAAAAGACAGATGTCATTTTTGTGCTTTGCATCAGGCGTATCGTTTGCAGGACGTTTTATACCGCAGTACATACCGCTTGCCTTGTATCCTTTGGCGGCACAGATTCCGCCGTCTAAATATTTAAAATCAAATTTCATTTTTTACTCTCCCAAATTTAACCCTTTAGTTTTGTCAAGACCTAGCGCAATGTTCATACATTCAACAGCCGCGCCGCTTGCACCCTTGCCAAGATTGTCAAAGCGCGACGTTATCAGAATTCTGTCATCGTTTCCGTTAATCTCTATTTCCATATCGTCGCGACCTGCAAAATTATTCGAGCCTATCATACTCTCGCTGTAACCGAGCTCGCGTACTTTTACAAACTCTTTGCCGTTGTAATGCTCGGCAAACAGCTTTTGCAAATCTGTTTTCGTCATTTTTTTCAGCAGCATATCAGTAAACAGCGGAATCGACACAACCATTCCGCACGGATAGTCGCATATGTGCGGTGCAAAAAAAGGAACTCTTGAAAGTCCGCTGATTGCCTTCATCTCTTTCAGATGCTTGTGCTCCTGCGACAGTGCGTATTGCCTCGGAGAATCAAGCTCGTCATTTCTGCCTTTGTCCTCATACTGCGCAATACCTTTTTTGCCTGCCCCCGTGTAACCGCTCATAGCGTAGCAGGTCAGGGGATAGTCGGGCGAAATCACACCGTGCTTTACAAGCGGATATACAATCGAGTTAAACCCGCTTGCATAGCATCCCGGAACAGCAATTCGGTTGTATGTTTTTATCTTTTCTTCAAAACTGCCGTCAAGCTCGGGGAAGCCGTATGCCCAGCCGTCGTTTGTTCTGTGCGCTGTCGATGTGTCAATGATTCTGACTCTGTCGTTTTTAACAAGCGATACTGCCTCAATGCTCGCTGCGTCAGGCAGACACAAAAACGTGATGTCGCTCTCGTTAATCAGACGCGCTCTTTCAGCCGCGTCCTTGCGATTGCCGTCGTCGATTTTCAGCAGTTCAATGTCATCCCTCTTGCTGAATCTTTCAAATATTTTCAGACCCGTGGTTCCTTGTGAACCGTCAATGAATATTTTTGTCATCAGTATACATTTCTCCAAATATAATATGTATTAATTATATTATAGTCAAATGAAAAACAGTGTCAATACGTTTCCATCAAAATGTTATAAATATACAAAATTAATGAAAATATATGCAAAACTTTTGTAAAGCATTATGCCCTTTATGCATTATATTTGTTATTATACACTCCAAAAAAACGTACACCTCTTTGACAAAATGCAAATTCCTTTCTAAAGTAAAGCCGTGCCTGAATACTATTAAGGAGGAATTACTTGAACAGTGAAATTATGATTGCACTTTTAGCACTTGTCGGCACTCTTTCGGGAACCTTTGGCGGTATTCTCACATCGTCAAAGCTCACCGCGTACCGAATTCAGCAGCTTGAAGAAAAGGTGGACACGCACAATAATTTTGCCGAGCGCATACCTATAATAGAGGAGAAGATTAAAGTGCTGAACCATCGCATAGAGGACCTTGAAAGGAAAGATTGATGAAATTTACAAAAAACACTTTAATCAGAGCATTTCGTACATTTCTGCAGGCGGCGCTTTCGTATATGCTCGTAAACCTTGCCGCTGCAGATTTTTCAGGCGATACCGGCGCCGCAAAAACTGTTCTCACAGGGCTTTTAGTATCGTCTGTTGCCGCAGGACTTGCGGCAGTTATGAATCTTGAAAAGGGTGATGGAATTGAAGTTTAACACCTTTGTTAAAAAGTATCTCAACACATCTACCGATTATGACGGCGTCAGCGGCGTGCAATGCGTTGACCTTGCAAAGCTTTATATCGACAAGGTCATCGGCGCAGTACCGCTTGCCATAGGCAACGCCCACGCGTATTATGATGATTTTGAGGACACGTATCTCAAAAAATATTTTAACCGCATCCCGTACAAAAAGGGCGAAAAGCCAAAAAAAGGCGACCTCGTTGTATGGGGAATCGGCTATAACGGAACATCAAAATACGGACACATCGCGATTGCAACGGGCAAGAATACCTCATCGTATATTTATACCTACGACCAGAACTACGGGCTCAAGTGTATGCACAAACAAAAGCATCCGTACACAGGTATTTCAGGCTTTCTGCGCCCGAAAAATCAAAAGAATATTGTCACGCCGCCAAAGGTTGATTACGGCACTTATACCCTCACCGCAAAGCGAGGAGTGTATCGCGGATGGGGGAGTAAAACAGAGATGAAAGCAGTCAAAGATTTAACCGCCAACGCCAAAGCCCACGCCACCTCAACCGACCCCGACGCTCCCGCGTATCTCAAAAAAGGAACAAGGGTAACGGTTAAGGAAACAAAGACCATTTCCTCGGGAAACCTGTGGGCAAAAATCCCAAGCGGCAAAATCCTCATCTGGAACGCCGACAAGGATAAAATGTATATAAAATAAATAAGGACACCGCACGGTGTCC
>CAMPBI010000042.1 GCA_946637545.1 uncultured Clostridia bacterium
GCCCTGCTTTTTGTAAATTTTAAAGAGAATAAGATATACTGAAGAGCTCATTGCCCAGGTTATCGGGTAAATCCAGCAGGTGAGCAAGAATTCGTGGTACACTCTGCCGATTGTCATAAACACAATCACTCTTACAGCGCACCAGCAGATTAGCATTGTGAGCATTGGAGCAGTCGGCCTGCCCAGTCCACGCATAATTGCGGAGGTTACATTTGAAAATCCGAGAAGGAAGAAGAATAGTGATGTAATTCTAGCCCTCTGAACACCGAAAGCGACAACCTCGGGGTCGCTGTTGAAGGCTTTTATCAAGAACGGCGCGAGAAGGAATACCAGAACGCCGATAATTTCAATCGAAAACGCTGTTGAGATTAAACCAAATCTCATTCCCTTTTTTACTCTGTCCTTGCGCTTTGCGCCAAGATTCTGCGAAATATAAGTTGACATCGCCATTGAAAACGCAATAACGGGAAGAAATGCAAAGCCCTCGAGTTTTGAATACGCGCCGACACCTGCCATTGCGTCCTTGCCAAACGAATTGACATACGACTGAATCAGTATATTTGCAATATCTATAATTGAGCCCTGTATCGCTGTCGGGAAACCGAAATGGATTATCTCTTTAAGTGACTCTTTGTGAAACTTAATCCTGGTTATAGAAAGCTTGATTATGTCATCGGTTTTAATCAGTTTTCGCAGTGACAACAGCATACTGACAAACTGCGAAATGATTGTGGCAAGAGCTGCGCCGTCGACGCCCATTTTAAACACTGCAATGAATAACACATCGAGGATTACATTGAGTATTGAACTGGTGATAAGATACATCAGCGGATGACGCGAATCGCCGCTTGCCTGCAGTATTCCGACGAAAGTGTTGTACATTATAAGACCGCTGCAGCCGAGGAAATAAATACGAAGATAAATCACCGCCTCAGGCAGCACCTCCGCAGGTGTTCCCATAAGCCTTAACATCATCGGTGAAAATGAAACACCGAGGATTGTTATAACAGCAGAAAAGAACAAGCCCATTGCGACTGCAGTGTGTACGGCGTTTGAGACTTTTTCTTTGTTTTGTGCGCCTATCTCGCGGGCAATTACAATTCCTGCACCCATTGAAAAGCCAAAGAAAAAGCCGATAACAAGGAATATCAGCGTACCTGTTGCACTGACTGCGGCAAGGGCACTGCTCCCGATAAGATTGCCGACAATCAGTGAGTCAACCGTATTATATAATTGTTGAAAAAGCTGACCGATAAAGATAGGAATTGCAAACAAAATAATTTTTTTGGCAATGCTGCCCTCGGTCATCAAATAATCTTTTTTATCAAACAATTTCATAGCGCACATATATTATCACAAAAAAATAAATTAATCAATATATTTATTGCGGGCTAAAAATGTATGTGATATAATACTAAAAAACAGTTCGAGGTGATGGTTTGAAAGCATTTGGAACATACTTTGTAAACGACAAGGACAAACCGTTAAGATACGGCGAAATCAATTTAATCAACCCAAGGCGTGAAAGATTGCGAGGAGAGGAAAAGCTTGAAGGCAAAGAGGCTGTACCCGTTTTCTGCGGATTTTGCGGAACTGATTTTGCGCTGATGAAAATGGGAGAAAACGGAGAGCTCGACGCCAAGTTCCCGGAGGGTGAAAAAAGGCTTATTAACGGGCACGAGGGTGTTGTTTGGGTGCCGAGTGAAAAGCGTTTTGCGATTGTTCTGATTCGCGGCGGCGACAGTTATGATCCAACCCGTTTTACAGAGGACGAAACATATTTTGAATACGGCTGCGACAAGGCTGACGGGTTGTTTTGCGACAAAAACTATTTTAATCCCGATATGCTGCTGCATTTGCCCAGTGAATATGAAAGCGCTGACAGGCTTCCCCTCTCTGTTGCGAAGAAACTTGTTTTTTCAGACCCTTACGCTTGCGCGATTTTTCAGCATGAGCGTATGAGTGATATTGGCGAGGCGCAGAATTTCAGAGTTGTTATGGCGCGAGAAAAGTGCGACGAGAAGGTTGCCCGTATTATTGCAAAGGAAGAAACTTTTTCAAAAACTGTTATTTACGGTCTTGGAACAACCGGTCTTTTTATAGGTGACCAGATAAGGCGAAATCACCCGAAGGCTAAAATTCTTTTTGTTGCAAGAAGCAGTGCAGAGAGCGACAAAGTAAGATTTGCAAAAGAAAACATCAAGGCTGACTACCTTTCGGCGTCCGGTCTTGAAGAAAGCGAAATAGCTGCAAAAATCAAGGAATACTTCGGCTCGCCTTGCTCTGCTTTTGTGGGAACAAGCGGAAATGCGGTTGAGTGCAGGATTGCATTTGAGCACGAGGTGCTTGGCTGCAACGGTATTTATGACAGCTTTTCACTTGGTCCGAAGGTTGAATTTGACAGTATGCCGTTTGGATTTAAAAACCACGTGATTCTGTCGTCAATCAACTTTACTCAAAAGCATATGGAGGAGGCAATAAGGATTCTTTGCAGCAGCAACTTTGACGAGGTTGTTGAACTGATTGACAAGGATGAATTTATTTCTGACCCGATTGACGCATATAACAACAAAATTTACTGCAAGGGTGCGCCACTTAAAACTGCAGTGATTTGGAACAAAAAATACATAGACGAGGAAAAATAATGAAAGCAATTCAGATTACAGAACCGTTTGAAATTAATGTTATTGATAAGGAAATACCTACCGCAAAGGAGGGCGAGGCGCTGCTCAAGGTGCTTTACTGCGGAATTTGCGGCGCAGATGTTGCATCGTATACAGGAAATCAGCCGTTTACGACGTATCCGAGAATTCCCGGCCACGAGTTTTCAGCGCAGATTGTTGAAATCGGCGAGAACGATAAGGGCTTTAAAAAGGGTGACATCATCACCTGCAATCCGTATTTTAACTGCGGAGAATGCTACGCTTGCAAGCGCGGTATTGTAAATGCGTGCTACGACAATCAGACAATGGGCGTTCAGCGCGACGGAAGTTTTCAGGAATACATAACAATGCCGATTGAAAGACTCATTGACGGCAAAGGTCTTTCTGCAAAGGAGCTTGCGCTGATTGAGCCGTTCTCTATAAGCGCTCACGCGCTATCAAGAGCAGAGGTCAAAAAGGGCGATAATCTTCTGATTATGGGCGCCGGTCCCATCGGTCTGTTTGCGCTCATCAAGGCAAAGGCAATGGGCGCAAGGGTTGCAATTGCCGACCTTCTTGAAAGCAGACTTGCACTTGCAGAAAAATTCGGCGCAGACCTTGTTATCAACAACAAGGTTGATGATTTTGATAAAAAATGCGAGGAATTCACCTGCGGCAACGGTTTTGATGTTTGTGTTGAGGCTTGCGGCGCACCTGTTACCTTCCTTTCGTGCATCGACAAGGCTTCGCACGGCGCTAATATCATTTTAATCGGCAACGGAAAGAAAGAAACCACCTTTGTACATTCGATTATTCTTAAAAAAGAACTTAACATTTTTGGCAGCCGTAACGCATTCACAAAGGATTTTGAAGAGCTTATTGACCTTGTATCGACAAAGGACACTGATATTCTCAGTATGATAAGCGGTGTTTACGATGTAGAAAACGCTAAAGAGGCTTTTGAGAGCCTTGCACACAACGACGGCTCGCTTGCAAAGCTCTTGATTAAATTCAGCGACGGAGAATAATATGATTATTGACGCACACGCACATCTGTGGAAAAAGCAGACGGGAAGGCGCGACTCCTCCCCTGTTCGTTCGCTTACTAACGGCAAAAGCGACTTTGGCGGTGAAATCCGTCAGATGATGCCACCGTATATGCTCGACGGCGAAAATTCGCCTGAAATGCTTATTTCAAATATGGACTATGCGGGGGTTAGCGGCGCAGTAATTGTCGGCGAGGTTATGGACGGCAATCAAGACGAATACTTTAAGGCTGCAAAGGCAAAATATCCTGACAGACTGAAGATTTGTTCATTCTTTGACGAGGGTGAGGAATACACGCTTGACGGCTTTGACGGCATTAAGATTTGCGCCTGCAAGCTGAAAACGCCCGGTATTCAAAAGCATATTGACGTTTTTGAAAAGGCTGACAAGGAAGGCAAGTTCGTTTGCATTGAGCTTGAGGACGGCGACAGTCAGACGGGTGAAATGCGTGAAATTATTGAGCAGTTCCCCGACTTAAAAATCGCTATCGGTCATTTTGGTATGGTAACGCGTAAAAACTGGACAGAACAGATTAAGCTTGCAAGGAACAAAAATGTTTTTGTTGAAAGCGGAGGAATCACCTGGCTGTTTAACGAGGAATTCTACCCGTATCCCTCCGCAATTAAAGCAATTAACGAGGCTGCTGATATATGCGGCTTTGACAAGCTGATGTGGGGCAGCGACTATCCCAGAACGATGGTTGAAATCACATACAAAATGAGCTTTGATTTTGTTTTAAAATCAAATGAGATTAGAGATATAGACAAAGACAAGTTTCTTTTTGATAACGCAAGGAGCTTTTACGGGTTTGACAATCTTCCTGAAATAAAACCTGTGCCGAATATGTTATAAAAAAGATTAGCCGCCTTCAAATCACTGAAGGCGGCTGTTGTTATAATACGTCATCGATAACTGCTTTGAGTGTTTCGGCTGATTTTTTGAGGTCCTCCTCTTCCTTTTTAGAAAGTTCAATCGGAACGGAAGCCTCTACACCGTGCTTGCCTACAATTGCAGGCATACTTAAGGCGACATTTTCAATTCCGTAATTTCCCTTTTGAATACTTGAAACGGGAAGAATCGACTTTTCGTCACGGACGATTGCCTCGCAGATGCGCTTGACGCTCATTGCGATTCCATAATATGTTGCACCCTTTTTTTCTATAATTTCATAGGCGCTGTTCTTTACCTCATCGGCAATCTGGTGCATCGCTTTGTTGTGGTTATAATGTCCGCGCATTTCGCAGAAATTATTAAGCGGAATACCTGAAACGTTTGCGCTTGACCATGCGGCAATTTCGCTGTCGCCGTGCTCGCCGATGATAAATGCGTGAACACTGCGAGGGTCAACGCCGAGATGCTCACCGAGCAGGAATTTGAGTCTTGCAGAGTCAAGCACTGTTCCCGAGCCGAACACACGGTTTGACGGGAAGCCGGAAAGCTTTGCGGCAGTGTATGTGAGAACATCAACGGGATTTGCCACAACAAGCAGAATTCCGTCCTGATTATACTTTGTGATTTCGGGGATGATTGATTTAAAAATACCGACATTCTTTTTGACAAGGTCAAGGCGTGTTTCGCCCGGCTTCTGTCCTGCACCTGCAGTTACAATTATAACTGCAGCGTCTGAAATATCGGAATAATCACCTGCATAAAGCTGAATAGGCTTTGCAAACGGCAGACCGTGGCTGATGTCAAGCGCCTCGCCCTCTGCCTTACTTTTGTTTGCGTCAATGAGCACAATTTCCGAAAAAAGTCCGCTTTCCATCAGCGCAAACGCCGACGCACTGCCAACGAAGCCGCAGCCGACAATAGCGGCTTTTCTGCTGTTAATTTCTACCATAATTCAATCCTCCTTTATATATTATATCTGATTTTTACTATTATATAAACAAATGCTGCCTCACCCGAGACAGCATTTGTTATTAATACGGTGTTACCGCTCTTACCTTGCTCCACGGTCCGACCTTGAGTCTGCCCTTGTTGTCATAGTAATAAACGCGGGCGCGGACATAATACTTTTGTCCTGAATTCAGGCTGTACCATCTGAGCGAGCTTGTGTAGCCTTTATACGTGCTGACATCACAAGACCTATCGTGAATTTTGAAATCCTTGTACTTTGAAAGCTGAATTTCGTAGCTGTCGTAATTGTTGAATTCCATTGTGAATTCGCCAAAGCCGTACTTTTCAATCTTATACTTCGGTGCGGACGGCTTTACTCTGCAGCTGCCCCAGTAGTCGTGTTCCGAAAGGTTGTAATAAGTCTTGCCGCCGATAGTCTTGTAGCATCTGATTTTGTAGTAGACATATCTGTCGTCCTTTGACGCTCTGTTAATAATCAGCGATGTTGCGGTGGTCTTTTTGTAAAGCTTCATTTTGCCGTTTGCATTTTCACGGAAAATAGCATAGCCCGAAACATTTTTTTGCTTATTCCATTTGATTTTAATTTGAGTTTTTGAATACGGAACAGCATTGACCTTTGCAACGTAGCGCGGATGAATAGTAAACTTTTTCTTTACGGTTCCGCGATAATTGCCCTTGAACTTGATTGTTGCGGTGTAAACGCCAACCTGCTTGTGACCGCCTGAAATCTTGATTGTGTAATCTCTGCCCTTTTTGTAGGTAGCCTCGGTGTTGTAAGTGTATTTTTCACCGTCGTAGTATTCAACAACCTTTTTCTTGTACTTAACAGCAGGAAACTTTTTCTTGCCGTTATATGTAACGCCGCGCATAATTACGCTCTTTATCTTTTTGGGGCTGATTGTAATTTTTCTTGTAATCTTGCCCGAATAGTCGCCGATGCCTGTGATGGTTACAGTACCTTTGCCGACATTCTTATTGTTCTTGTAAGAAACAGTGTAATCCTCATTCTGATAAAGCCTAGCGCCGAAATAAGTTACGGTAACAGACGGTCTTTTGGCTGAACCGTTATAAGTGTACTTTGTATTGCTCAAAGATACAGTCGCGCCCGAAATATCCTTTGTTTCGTGGTCGAGGTTAAAATATGTGTAAAAAGAACCGGAATTACCGCCGTAAACTGCAACAGAAAGATAATATTTTTTACCTGCTGTAAGCTGTGTTGAAAGTAAATAGTTATTACCTTCACCGTCGTCGTCATTACTTTTTATTTCAACTTGATTTGCGTTATAAAGCGTGCAGATAGTATCGTAGCTGCCTGTTGAATAGAACTTATACACGCCATTAACAGTCGGCTCAAAGGTATAATACTGCGCTGTACCTGTTGAAACACTTGTGTACTGCGTGCTGTTGAAGTGAATTGTTGTGGCGGTGCTGAAGCTTGTTCCCGCAAATGCAGTAATTGTTGAAAACATAAGCGCCGCAACAAGCGTTGTGATAAATAAAGCTAATTTTTTCTTCATAGTGTTCCTTTCATACTGTAAAAATAATTACATATATTTTTTGATTTCATCAACCTTGTCGAGCTTTTCCCACGGAACATTAAGGTCTTCCCTGCCCATATGTCCGTATGCTGCAACATTTTTGTAAATCGGTCTGCGAAGGTCAAGCGCCTTGATAATAGCAGACGGACGAAGGTCGAATACCTTATTTACAATCTCGCTGATTTCATCGTCGCTCTTTTTGCCTGTGCCGAAGGTGTCAACAAGAACAGAAACAGGCTTTGCAACGCCGATAGCATATGCAAGCTCAACCTCGCACTTGTCAGCAAGACCTGCTGCAACAATGTTTTTTGCAACCCAGCGCGCTGCATATGCTGCAGAACGGTCAACCTTGGTCGGGTCCTTACCCGAAAATGCGCCGCCGCCGTGACGGGCATATCCGCCGTATGTATCAACAATGATTTTTCTGCCTGTAAGACCGGAGTCACCCATAGGACCGCCGATAACAAATCTGCCTGTCGGGTTAACGTAAAAGATTGTGTCGTCGTCCATAAGGTCGGCAGGAATTGTTGCCTTGATTACCTTTTCGATAATATCGCTGCGAAGCTGCTCGAGCGAAACATCGGCGCTGTGCTGTGAGGAAACAACAACAGTGTCTACTCTGACAGGCTTGCCGTCATCGTATTCAACGGTAACCTGCGTTTTGCCGTCTGAATAGAGATAAGGAAGCGTGCCGTTTTCGCGAACCTCGGTAAGCTTTTTAGCGAGCTTGTGAGCAAGAGAAATAGGAAGAGGCATGAGCTCCTTTGTTTCGTTGCAGGCATAACCGAACATCATACCCTGGTCGCCCGCACCGTTGAGGTTGTCCTCGTCCTCCTCGTTATTCTTGAGTTCATATGACTTATCAACGCCGAGCGCGATATCGGGTGACTGCTTGTCAAGCGAAATCATAATAGCGCAGGTGTTGCCGTTAAAGCCCTTTTTGTCGTCATCGTAACCGATGTCGCAAATAGTTTTTCTGACGATTGATGAAATGTCAACCTGTGCAGTTGTGGTAATTTCGCCCATAACTACTACCTGACCTGTGGTGCAGCACGTTTCGCACGCAACGCGTGACATCGGGTCCTGCTCAATCATAGCGTCAAGAATTGCATCGGATATCTGGTCGCAAATCTTGTCGGGATGTCCCTTTGTTACAGATTCGCTTGTAAAAAGATACTTAGCCATAATATTTTCCTCTTTTATTAATAAATTTATAGAATAATAATAAACTATATTACACTTAAAGTCAACAAAAATATATCATCCGTTTTGCTCGTTTTCAAGAACAAACAAATCGTCCTCGTCGAGTTCCTCGTCGCCCTCTTCCTCGGGCTCGAGCATATCCATATTTTCGTCATTCATAAACTTTTCGGTATTGTAAAGCACGAGCACGTCGTCGATGTCCTCCGCCTCAAAAAGCTCGTAAACATCGTCGGCAAAATAACGGACATCAATCATAATAATGTGCGTGTAGTTTTTGCAAAGAAACGGCACGAGTGAATTTGCATAAGAATCCTTGAGAAGAAGCAAGGTGTTGTCCTCGTTGCAATCGGTTGTGATGTCCACTCTTGCAAAATTTCCGCCGAGGAAAAAGTCATACTTTGACTTTTCACCGAGCATATCAGGGCTGAAAAGCGATTTAGCAGTTTCGCCCTCGCCGTTATAGTCGACTGTTACCTTGGCGCCTGTGTCGTACACGGTGATTGTATCGGGTGACTTTTTAATCTGCACCTTGTCAAAGGTTGAGCCGAAAAAGTCGTTTGCAACATCCTTTTTTTTGCAGTCATCAATGCTTACGGGCTCAAATCCGAGAGAGTCGGCAAGCGAAGTATAGGCGTAATACGCACCAAGGCTTGTCCAGTGGTGGTCGGTTTTATAGTAGATATACTCGCCGTCGTGCTTTTTGAGCACGGAATAAAGGTCGCAGAATTCAGCGCTTTTGGCCTTTTTCTTAACATCGCCGGCAACATAGCTTGTGTCATAAGGAATGGCATTTTTCGGCATTTCCTTTTTCAGCACTGCGTGCTTTGACGGAACGAAAGCAAAAACTGTATTGAATTCATAATCGTCAGCGGCGTAGTTCAGAAAATACGCAAGATTTTTTTCGTTATACTTGACAGTTTCGCTGTCAAAATCGGGTGCTGAATACTTTTCGATAAAATAATCGTCTGCTCCGATATAGACATTGTTAATTTCCTTTTTGCCGAGAGCGAGCATAATATTTGTTTTGATATTAACAAAGGTACTGCGCCACTCGAACTGGTCGCTCAGATATTCTTCAAAATCGTGCTGAAAGCTGCCGTCAAGCACTGTGTCAAGGCTGATTGACGGCATAGTCATAAGCGCCCTGTTTTCGTCAACGGAAAAATCCCGTTTTTTGCCGAAAACAGAGAAGGATGTAAAAAATATAATCACTGCAAGAAAGGTGCAGATTATACTGACTGATAGCTTTTTCAAATGACTTACCTCAAAATCTGAAATAAAGGAACGGGTTGTACGAATCCGAAACAAGAAACGCTACGCAAAGCACAAACGCCGCAACGATAAACACCAGCCAAAGCGCTGTGTCGAGTGAATTGTTTTTAACAAGCTTTTTATAAAGGCGTTTCGGATAATTTGTTGAGAAGATTATGCCGAGCAGAAGAACTGCGGCGTAATTTGTGAAATAGTAGAGCGTGTTGCTGTCGCAAAATGCGGTTTTGCCAAGAAGAGCGCCGACAAAATATCCGCCGTCCGCCATATCGGGATATGCAAAGATTGCCCACCCTATTACAAAGAGAACTATTGTATAGATGTGACTGATAACGGCAGGCGCCTTTTCGAGCCATTTTTTGAGGACAAATTTTTCAATTACAAGAATTACAAAGTAGTAAAGTCCCCAAAGCACAAAGTTCCACGACGCACCGTGCCACAAGCCTGTGAGCGCCCATACGATGAAAAGATTAAGCACCTGTCTGCCCTTGCCCTTGCGATTACCGCCAAGCGGAATATACAAATACTCCTTGAAGAAAGAGCTGAGCGAAATGTGCCATCTGCGCCAGAATTCAGTAATGCTCTTTGACTGATACGGATAGATAAAGTTCTCATTAAACTTAAAGCCGAACATTCTGCCGAGACCGATTGCCATATCGGAGTAACCGGAAAAGTCAAAGTAAATCTGAAGCGTAAATGCTACTATGCCGAGCCATGCGGTTGCCGTTGTGAGTCCGTCAGTGGTTGCGGCAATCTGCGAGAACATCTCGCCGACAGTATTTGCAATCAACACTTTTTTGGACAGACCGAGCATAAAGCGCTTTACGCCGTAGGCAAAGCCGTCCGCCGTAACTGTTCGTGAATTCAATTCACGCGCCACGGTTTTGTACTGAACAATCGGTCCTGCAATAAGCTGCGGAAACATTGAAATATATGCGCCGAAGGTTATTATGTTGTGCTGCGCGTCCACCCTGCCCCTGTAGACATCAATCGAATACGACAGGGTCTGGAAGGTATAAAACGAAATACCGATGGGCAGCGTGACATCAAGCGCTCCGATACTTGTACCGAAAATTGTATTGACAGTGTCAATGCAGAAATTCGAGTACTTGAAGAATCCGAGCAGTCCGAGGTTCACAACAACAGAGCAGAGCAAAGATAACTTTGCTCCGACTTCACTGCCCTTTTTACGGGAATATTCAATTGCGCGTCCGACAGAATAATCAAGCACCGTCGAAAACAGCATCAGGAGTATGTACGACGGTTTATCCCATCCGTAGAAAACAAGCGAAACGATGAAAAGCACAAGGTTTCGGCAGTTTTTCGGCGAGATGAAATACAGAATCAGTACTATCGGTAAAAATCTGAATAAAAACAGTACGCTGCTGAAAATCATTAATTAATTATCCTATTGTTTTTTTGATTGCGTTAATAGCCTTTTTGTTTGATGAGGTGTCAATCATCACGATATAAACATAGCCCTTATATGAGCCGATCTTACAGTTTTTGAAAAGTTTTTTGCCCTTTTCCGAAAGGTAATTTTTCATCGAGCTTTCCTCGTTCTTTTTGAACTTGGTGAGGGCGGTCTTTACCTTTTTGACGTCTTCGCTCTTCTTCGGCTTTGCAATCATAATGAGATACTCTGCTTTTGCATTTTTCTTGCCGACTGTTTTGGTTGCGGCATAGTAAGAGCTGAGGAGCGAGGTTTTAACGCCGAAAACTCTTTTTTTGCCCTTTACTCTGTTCTTTGATGAAAGCGGGAACGATTTGCCGTAAGCATTTTTTACCGCTACATATGCCTGTGCGGGAACAGACGCTGCCTCTGCAACAGAAGATGTTACCGTGAATGCAGAAAAAGCTGTAATCAGCGCAAGAATAAGGCTGATTATTTTTACATTAGTTTGTCTTTTAGTCATTGTCATTGTTATATCCTCCTGCTATTTGTTAGCTTTTGCATATTTAAGAATTTGTTTGTTGAAAAGTTTACAGCTCGTAGTATTCCAGTGGCAGCCGTCGCCGCCGTCGTATTTATTTTGCAGATAGCCGTTTTTGTCCTTGAACGGTGCAGTAAAGTCATAATAGTTGCAGCCGTTTTCTTTCGCCATCTTTTTGATTGCGGCGTTGTAATTATTGATTCGCTTTTTCTTCGGGATTGTTTTCCCGCTGTTAGCCTTTGTGGGCGAAACAGGAAGAATTACAATCTCAATATCTTCAAATTCGTCCTGCAAGTCCTCAATAATGTACTCGTAATACTCGATAACGCCGCCGTTACCTTTGTAATTAATCTCGTTCATACCGAGCATAAAGAACACTCTGTCGGGCTTCATACTAATGAGTTTTTCAACGCCGGTTACGGTTGAGCCGCCTGCTTTGAAATAATTTTTTTCATAGAATGTATAAGTGCCCATACCGACCTTGGTAATGAACGACGCGCCGGGGATACCCTTGTAGAGCTTGACGCCCTCCATAATTGAGTCGCCGACAAATACAGTTTTCTTTGCCTTAATCTCTACCGCTGCAGAGTAAGCACTGTAAGCGTCTTTGCCCGAAAGTTTACGCCATCCGCGAACTTTATAGTAATAAGTTTTGTGTGCTTTAGCGGATTTATCGGTATAACTGCGAGCCTTTTCGCCCACGGTTGCAAGTTTCTTAAATCCCTTGTCTTTGTATACAGAACGGTAAATGATATATTTTTTGGCATTAGCAGCCTTTTTCCAGGTTACAACAGGCTTTGATGTAAGGCTGCAGTAGCCGCTTACGCTCGGTTTATTGACAGCAGGCTTTGTTTTTACGGAAATCTCCTCGCTGTAAGGTCCGTAATACTTTGTGCCGTCGATAGTTACAAACGCGCGAACCTTAACCCTGTACTCTGTCGACCACAAAAGCTTTGTTGCCTTGTATACAGTTTTTGAGGAGTCGACAGTATATTTTGCCCACTTGCCGGTGTTTGGCTTGAATACAGATACATTGTAGCCTTCAGCGCTCCTGAGTTTACCCCATTTAACAGCAAACGAAAGAACGTTAATTTCGCTGCTCTCGAGAGAGGTTACCTGCCTTGGAGTAATGATAAACGTTTTTTCAACACTGCCGACATACGAGCCTGTGCCTACAACAGTGACGGTTGCTTTGCCCACGCTTTTGTTATTGCTGAAAGACAGCGTATAATTTGTGTCCTTCTGCAATTCTATACTGCCCGTGCTGTTGGTATATGTAACCGTAACAGCCGGCTTTATTTCACTGCCGGTATAGGCGAAAACGTCGTTTTCAAGCGTTACCGCACAATTATCAGCTGTCAGTTCAATCTGTCCGTCGCCCAAGTCGTAACCGAAAACAAGTATACTGCTTGCTGCAATAAGAACAGAGAGAATAAGCGAAATAAGAATTGATAAGCTTTTTTTCATATTCAATCCCCTTATTTTCAATTTAGTATATTATAATATTTTTATTTCTTTAAGTCAATTAAATATTGATATCTTTATAAATTCTTTTACATTGTAGAATATCCACAAAAAAACGGCAAAAACTGAAATAATTTTTGTATCTACACTTGTAATTTGTTTAGAATTAGTTTATAATTACTGTGTATACTTTATTGCATAAATTAAGGAGGAAAAATTTATGGCAAAGAAAACCGTATTTCTTACCGGCGGTACCGGTAATATGGGCTGGGCTGCTGTTCAGGAAATGATTAAGCACCCTAACGAGATTAACCTTAAAATTCTCGCAAGAAAGAGCCCGAAGAACGAGGAGTTGCTCAAAGGAATTATGGCAAAGCCCAATGTACAGATTGTATGGGGCGACCTCACCGATTACGACTCACTCCTTGAAGGAATCACAGGTGCAGACTATGTGCTTCACATTGGCGGTATGGTATCCCCCGCTGCTGACTGGAAGCCTTACAGAACACAGAAAACTAACATAGGCGCTGCTGAAAACATCTGCAAGGCTGTTCTTGCACAGCCCGACCCGGACGCAGTAAAGGTTTGCTACATAGGCACTGTTGCTGAAACAGGCGGAAGAAACTATCCTATTCACTGGGGACGCTGCGGCGACCCGATTAAGGTTTCAATTTATGACCACTACGCAGTTTCAAAGGTTGTTGCAGAGCGCACCTTCGTTGAAAGCGGTATCAAGAACTGGGTTGTTATGCGTCAGTCGGGTATTCTTTATCCGAATAT